>CAZIAJ010000206.1:0-3802 GCA_964537565.1 uncultured Sulfurospirillum sp. | reverse complement strand
GTTTATCATATTCCAAAAGAAATATTGCAGCTAAAAGTATACTAATAAGAGATAGCAAAAATGTAAAAGTAATACTAAAAAAAATAGATGATCTTGTTATTTTTATTTTCATTTTAAAAATTTATATCCTATACCTCTAACAGATTGTATATATTTTGGCTCTTTAGAATTTTCCCCTAGCTTTTGTCTAATTCTTCCTATAATTACATCTATACTTTTATTTGAAGTATCTTCGCTAATGGCATTAACATTATATATGAGTTCCTCTCTTGAAACTACTCCACCATTTTTTTTGATAAGATAACTAAGTATTCCATACTCTGCTCCTGTTAGACTAAGTTCATTTCCAAAAAACTTGATAGTCATTGAGTTTTCATCAACTTCTAGATTGTTTTTTTCATTTGACACCATTGTTTTACTTACAGTAGTTATTTGCTGATTTCTTCTTAAGAGACTTTTGATTCTTGCTTGAAGCTCCATAGGGTCATATGGCTTAGGTAGATAATCATCTGCTCCATTATCAAGTGCGGTTACTTTATCTGTGATATCATGTCTTGCAGAAGAGATTATAATTGGTATTGAGTATTTAGATCTAATCTCTTTACAAACCTCAAGTCCATCAATGCCAGGTAGTGTTAAATCTAAGATAATTAAGTCAAAGTCTTGCATACTAAGAGTTGAAAGGCCTATAAAAGGATCTTCAGCAGTTGTAACTTGTATATCAAACTGCTCAAGATATTCTGTTAAAATTTCAGCTAGTTCAAGATCATCCTCTATCATTAAGATATTTATCATTACTTATTCACTCCTTAAAAGATAGAGGATTATATCATTTACTTGATTACTATTGGCTTGTGATAACCATTTCTATTAACAAATACTATTTTTTTATTTTTCCCTTTTAATGCTTTTTTAATATCATCAAAGTTTTCTATACTCATTTGGTCAACTTGAACTATAATATCTCCAGGCATAAATCCAAGTTTAGCTGCCCGTGATCCACTTTTAACACCACTTACAAAAACACCTTTTATATGGTTTGGTATTTGGTATTTGTCTTTTACTTTGTCTGTTAACTCTTCTAGGTTAAGACCCTGAATATTAGCCATATGTGTACCTGATTTTAAACTTTGATCCATATTTGCAAGGATTATATCAGTACTTCTAATTTTACTATTTCTCTCATATTTTATTTTGATAGTTTTCCCAGGCATTTTATTACCCACTAAAGTTTTAAGATCATTTGCATTTTTGACTGTTTTACCATCAATCTCTACTATTAAATCACCTAGTTTTAAACCTGCTCTTGATGCTGGTGAATTTTCTTCAATATTTAATATAAATGCTCCGCCTTTACTCTTGTAAACTTCTTTAAGATCTTTTGTAAGATCAGAGATGGATACACCTATATATCCTCTATCTATTCTTCCATCTTCTATAAGTGAAACTGCTATATTTTTTACCATTTTTGATGGAATTGCAAAGCCTATGCCATTGTTTCCCCCACTACGTGAAAGAATCGCACTATTGATACCTATCAATGCACCTCTACTATCTACTAATGCCCCACCAGAGTTACCAGGGTTTATTGAAGCATCTGTCTGTATAAAGTTTTCATATTGATTAAGTCCAATTCCATTTTTGTTAAGAGCTGAAATGATTCCTTGAGTGACTGACCCACCAACTCCAAAAGGATTACCAATAGCAAATACTACATCTCCCTCTTTAAGATTTTCAGAGTCACCAAATTTGGCAGCTTGAAAATCTTTTCCTTCTATTTTTATAACAGCTAAGTCAGTTTTAGGATCAAGCCCTATGACTTTTGCTTTATACTCCTTATCTTCCCCAATGAGTGAAACTATAATTTCATCAGAATTTTCTACAACATGGTTATTTGTAACAATATAACCATCTTTAGAGATAATAACACCAGATCCTAAAGAGTGTGTTTTCTTTTTTTGAGGACCTATATTTGGAAATGTTTGTCCAAAAAAATCTTTTAAAAGAGGGTTATTTAGCATCTGTTTTATTTGATTACTGTTGTCTATAGTTTTTGTTGTGGAGATATTTACAACGCTATGTTTTATCTCTTTTATAGAGTTATAATAAGATAGTATAAGCTTATCATTGGCTGGATACATTCTTTTGGTATCACTAGGCATATTTTTTATATTTATGTTTCCTGCACTTAAAATCATCGCTGTTATAGTTGACATTAATATTATTTTTTTCATTTTCATTCCTTACATAATTCTTTTTAATAATTATAAACTATAGAAGTTAATATTTTGTAAATATATAAAGTTGATTGACATAGACTAAAGGTTTATGCTATAATTACTATTAAGTATCTAATTATATAAACATCAAATTTGGTATTTTTTGATTAGGTATTTAAAACATTATATATGAGGTAAGAAGGATGAGTAAGAGTTTATATGATACTTTGGGGGTTTCTCAAGGTGCTAGTTCAGATGAGATAAAAAAAGCGTATAGAAGACTAGCAAGAAAATATCATCCAGATATTAATAAAGATTCAGAAGCAGAAGATAAGTTTAAAGAGATAAATGCTGCTTATGAGATATTGAGTGATAGCACTAAAAAAGCTCAATATGACCAATATGGTGACAATATGTTTGGTGGTCAAAATTTCCATGATTTTGCTAGTCAACAAGGTGGAGCAGATTTAAATGACATACTAAGAAGTATGTTTGGTGGTGCTGGTATGGGTGGTATGAATAGTGGTTTTGGAGGATTTAGTTCTAGTGGTTTCGGTGGTGGAGGCTTTGGTATGCCAGATCTTGATGTAAGTGCTAGGATAACTATACCTTTCAATGTCGCTGTACTTGGCGGAAAACACTCTGTTAGTTATGCTGGAGAGAGTTTTGACGTTAAAGTACCAGCAGGAATCAAAGATGGAGAAAAACTTCGCATAAGAAATAAAGGAAAGAGTTATCAAGGAGAGAGAGGGGATATGATACTAACTGTAGAGGTTAGTAAAAGTCCTGAGTATGAAAGAGAGGGGAGTGATCTTATTAAAATTATAGATATTCCTTTAAAAACTGCTCTATTTGGTGGCAAAGTAAAAGTTCAGACTTTATATAAAGATATAACCCTAAAAGTAAAAGCAGGTACTAAAAATAATCAAAAATTTAGAGTTAAAGAGTATGGTGCTATGAATCGTAAAGCTGGAACAAAAGGTGATTTATATCTAAAATCAAATATTATACTTCCTAGTATTGATGAGTTAGATAAAGATTTAGTAAAACTTATGGAAGAAAAACTTCCAACAGGAGAGTAGTATGCATAGTTATGATGAGCCAGTATACCTTATTAGTGTAGTAGCAAAAGTTTTAACAATTCACCCACAAACTCTTCGTCAGTATGAGAGAGAAGGGCTTGTGCTTCCTTCAAGAACTGATGGAAAGATGAGACTCTATTCTCAAAGAGATATTGATAGAATAAAAATGATACTAAGACTCACTAGGGATTTAGGGGTGAATCTTGCAGGTGTTGATGTCGTTATGCAGCTCAAAGAAAAATTAGATGAATATGAAAATATTATAGATGAGCTAAAAGAGGAGATTAATACTCTTAAAGGAGGACAAAAAGTTTCCCATCCTATAGTTAAAAGACAAAATAGCTATGAAATTATCCTTTTTGGAGAGTAGTGTGAGTTGTTTTTGTGTTTAAAATAGATAATCCAAATAATAATTATAAAAATGTAATACATGCTTTTTTTCTATCTTTAGCCATAACTATAGCTGAACCATCAACAATTTTACCTTTGATGGTTCACCAT
>CAZIAJ010000205.1:0-3813 GCA_964537565.1 uncultured Sulfurospirillum sp. | reverse complement strand
CATCAGTTTTTGCTCAGCAGTGTGCAGATGAGTTTAGTCCTTTGAAGTTTGAAGAATCTCCATCTTTTTTTGAAGATTTAGTAGACTTGACACCAATCACAGAGAGAAAAGAGCTTGGTTTTATAAAAAAAGGAGATATTTTTTATAAACCAAATAGCTATGTAACTTATAAATCATATATTTACCCAACTATTAATGGTTTTTGGAGTTATAAAGCAGATAAGAGTGGTAAAATATATGAAGTAAATGTATCTCAAATAGAGTCATCAAGATTAGGAGATGCGTCTTTAACAGAGATGTTAAATGATGACTTTGAAGAAGCTTGGAGGAAATGGGATGGAGATGCATATGAACACTATATGATTCCTGAGTTTGTTCGTTTTAGATATGGGAAAAAGTATCTATCTTTAAAAGTCTATTTTTGGGGTATAGATGGTGATAGTGCTAGAGTTAAAAAAAGCACTATCAACTATCAAATCATAGATTTTACTGATGAGGTTAACTCTTATATTCATTGCATAAAAAATAATTAGATTTAGATATAATTACATAGAAAGGAGAGAACTATGCCAACTATGGAGCAAAGAGCGTTAAGAAGAAGAGCATCTATGACTATCAAGAAAGTAAACTTGCACTCTAGTGAACATCATAGTTTTCATACTCATCTTGATGTAAAAAAATCATGGGAGATTTTGACAAGGTTATCAAAAGAAGCTTGGCTAGAAGAGACAGGTGAAGTCCCACCTTTAAGAGTAGATAAATCTATATGTATATTTAAACAATTGGGTTAATTTTATGTATTTGACACAAGATTATAAAGATATTATAGAGTTATTTAACAAATATCAAGTAAAATTTTTGATAGTTGGTGCTTATGCGATGTCAAAAGTAGGTTACTCAAGAAGTACTTATGATATAGATTTATGGATAGAAAAAACTAAGCAAAATACAATCAAAATATATAGTGCATTGGAAGAGTTTGGAGTACCTTTTAAGATAAATCCAGATGATTTTTTAGCACCTAATAGTGTTTTACAGATAGGTATAGAACCAAATCGTATAGATATTTTAACAGATATAGATGGATTAGAATTTAATGATGCGTGGAAAAATAGGCAAGTAGCTAAATTTGATGGACTTAGTGCTTTCATATTAGAAATAAATGACCTTATTAAAAACAAAAAAGCTTCAAATAGACCAAAAGATAAACTAGATTTAGTTCAACTTCAAGAGCTCAAAAAATTAAAATAAAATATCTATTTTAGTTTTACCATAACTATCTACAACAAAAGTACCTTTTAGTTCATCTGTCGCTATGGTTTTTACAAATGAGAGACCAAAAGAGTCATGCTGTTTTTGTTCATAGTCAAACCCAATTCCATCATCTTCTATAATAAAGAGATGTTTTTTATCTTTTTTTATAAGAGTTATATGTATATCTCCTTTACCATTTTTAAAAGCATATTTAAAAGAGTTTGTTATAAGCTCATTTAGTATGATACCACAGTAGATGGAGTGTTGTATATCTAAAGTAGCCTCTACATGTAAAGATATTTTTATGTTTTTATAGTTGAAGCTTTTTTGTAGCTCTTCTAATAGATTTGTAAAATACTCTTTAGTGTCTATATTTTCTAAGTTTTCTTGGTTATATAAAATTTCATGAGTTTTACTCATGGCTTGAACAGCGCCTTCTGTTTCTTTGAGTTTTTGCTCTATCTTTTCATCGCTTAGGCTATCTAGTTTTAGCCTATACATAAGAATTATGAACTGCATATTGTTTTTAACTCTATGGTGAAGTTCTTTTGTAAGTATTTTATTGGTTTTGACTGACTCTTCTAGTTTTTTAGTTCCGTTTAGTTTACTTGCAAGTGCAATTGAAAAGAGGATAGCCTCTATAAAAACACTCAGCTCATAAAAGTAAGGAAAATAGTCTATAAGATTTGGAATACCATATTGATTGAAAATCAACATAACTGCACCTATGGTATTGACAGTCCAACCAATGATAATGTATTTTGCCTGTGGATTTTTTTTAGAAAAGGCATAGATTGATAAATACAGTACAAATATAAACTCAAATAAGATGATATGTACAAAATACTCTATTAGATAGTTTTCAGTTGAGCTAGCCAATAAAAGAGCAAGATTTAAAAAAATAATGGTGTTGATAATTATATTGTGTATTTTATACTGTTTGAGTTCCAAAAATATCTTTATAAAAAGTATAGAAAATATACTAGCAAAAGCGAGATAGTATACAGCCATAAAAGCATCTACAGCAACTGCAACTGGAGTTGATAAGAGAAAATAATCCAACATTAAGGTGTATGAAGCATGATTTAGCGTAATGAAAAATATATAAAAGACATAAAAAAGATAAGATAATTCTCGAGTAAAAAAGTAGATAAATGCGTTGTAGATTATCAGTGCTAACATAGCTCCAAAAAATAAAGCCAATATTAACTGATAAGTAAATTCTTGTTTATACATAGTATTTAAATCATTGATATGTAGTTTAAAATAGTGAGCACAAGAAATTGTATGTGTTTTGTAGTAGAACTCTTTAAGTTCATTTGCTTTGAATTCCACTTTAAAACTTGGGTGAAGGATATTGTTCCTTTGATATAGGTTTAGATGAAGCATGCCTTGTATCTCTTTTTTGTATCCATCTTTTGTTTTTGTATATAATTTTATAGTATCTAGCATAGGGTTTGAAATCGTGATATATCGAGTTATTTTTTTGTTTGAATCATTTTTAATACTAAATTTTGTCCATAAAGTGATGGGTGAGTATCCAAGTCGGATATAGTCAGTTTTAAAGGGTTTAAATCTCTTTTTTTGTATATCTTTAAAAGTGAGTGTTGAGTTCTCATCTATATACATATATGAGTTTTCTAAAACACTTACATGTAAAGATTCTTCATTTATATGTATAGTTGCAGAATGTAGCGATGAGAATATGAGTAAAACAAATAATATATTTTTTAAAAACATAGCGAAACTATAGCAAAATTTATGTTATTTTATGATATAAAAATGGATGAAAAATTTAAATGTACTTATATTGGAAGATGAACTTATCATTTATGTTCATCTAAAGATGACTCTTAAAAAACTAGGATTGGAACATATACATATAGCTAGAGATGCAAAAAGTGCATTTGAAATAGCAAGTAAAATTAAGATAGATATACTTTTCTCAGATATAAATATAGAGGGAGATATAGATGGTGTAGATACTGCAAAAACTTTACAAAATTTATATAAATTACCTGTTGTTTTTATCACAGCTTATAAAGATCAAGAGATATTACTTCGTGCTAGTGAAGTTGACTTTATAGGTTATCTTCTAAAGCCTTATCGTGTAGATGAACTCGAGACTCTTATAAAACTTGCCATAGTAAAGTATGAACTTATAAACAAAGTAGATAACTTCATAACGCTAAATGATTATAAATTTGATAAAACAAAAAATAAACTTTTAAAAGATAACAAAGAGGTAAAACTAACTAAAAAAGAGCAACTTTTTGTCTCACTTATGTTCAACTCAAAAGGAAATATAGTTCCTTATAGCATCATAGATGAAACTCTCTGGCAAGATAGAGCAGTAAATGACAATGCAAGAAGAACCTTTATATATAGAGTTAAAAGTAAGCTAGTTGGTTTAGAATTTCATATAGAAAATTCTATTGGAATTGCTTTGTTCTGAATATATAACGAAAATGTAACATAAAATGTGATGTTTCTTTTATAAAATACTTTGATTTTATTTTATAAAGGTATTAAATGTATGGAATTTTAAAGAAAATTGTG
>CAZIAJ010000204.1:0-3823 GCA_964537565.1 uncultured Sulfurospirillum sp. | reverse complement strand
GGATAAAACAGATGGACGTAAGAGCTGAATTTTTGAATTTTTTTGAGCGCAAAGGACACAAACTAATACCTAGTGCTCCACTTGTACCCGAAGATGCCACACTACTTTTTGTAAATGCTGGAATGGTGCCTTTTAAAACTATTTTTACTGGAGAAATTCCAAGACCAAACCCTCCAAGGGCTACAAGTTGCCAGACTTGTATAAGAGCTGGTGGGAAACACAATGACCTTGACAACGTAGGGTATACTGCACGTCACCATACTTTTTTTGAGATGCTTGGTAACTTTTCTTTTGGTGATTATTTCAAAGAGGATGCTATTGCTCATGCTTGGGAGTTTGTAACAGAAGTTTTAAAACTTCCAAAAGACAAACTATGGGTTACTGTTCATGATTCTGATGATGAAGCAGAAATTCTTTGGCAAAAGCATATACCATTAGATAGAATCAAACGTTTTGGTGATGCGGACAACTTTTGGCAAATGGGAGATACTGGGCCTTGTGGACCTTGTAGTGAAATTTTTATCGACCAAGGAGCTGAAAATTTTGGCACAGATGAAGATTACCTTGGTGGTGATGGAGATAGATTTTTAGAGATTTGGAATTTGGTTTTTATGCAGTATGAAAGAGATGCAAGTGGAACTTTAACACCTCTTCCAAAACCTTCAATCGATACAGGAATGGGACTTGAACGTGTTATTGCGGTAAAAGAGGGAAAACTAAGCAACTATGATTCAAGTGAGTTTATGCCACTTATCGAAAAAGTGGCAGAACTTTGTGGTAAATCTTACTCTTATGATACAGGAGCAAGCTATAGAGTTATAGCAGATCATATACGCTCAACTGCATTTTTATTAGCACAAGGTACTAACTTTTCAAATGAAGGACGTGGTTATGTACTTCGTCGCATAACTCGTCGTGCAGTACGTCATGGGTATCTTCTTGGTATAAGAGAGCCATTTATGTATAAGCTTTTAGATACTCTAAACTCTTTGATGGGAAAACAGTATCCATACCTAATAGAGAAAAAAGATGCCTTATCAGAACAGATTAGACTTGAAGAGGAACGTTTTTTAGTAACAATAGCTTCTGGACTTGAAATATTTGAAAATGAGTTAAAAAATACAAAAGAAATTTTTAGTGGAGAAGTAGCATTTAAACTTTATGATACTTGTGGCTTTCCTTTAGATTTGACGGAAGATATGCTAAGAGATAAAGGTTTAAAGGTAGATACAAAAAAGTATGATGAGCTTATGAAAATTCAACGTGAACGCTCAAAAGCTTCTTGGAAAGGTAGTGGAGATAAAGCTTCAAGTGGAGATTTTAAAGCTCTTTTAGAGAGAAACTTAAAAAATGAGTTTATTGGTTATGAAAGCACTACATGTAAAGCTAAAGTTGCTGCTCTTTTGGATAATAATTTTAAAGAGGTTGATAGCTTAGAAAAAAGTGGTTGGATTATGTTTGATAAGACACCATTTTATGCTACAAGTGGTGGACAGAGTGGAGATGTTGGAGAGATAAAAGAGTACGGAAAAGTAGTTGCTACAGAAAAGTTTTTTGATTTAAACCTATCTCAAGTCGAGCTTGAAAAATCTTTATATGTAGATGATGATGTTGAGCTATATGTAGATATCTCAAGAAATGAGATAGAGAAGCATCATTCAGCAACTCACCTTTTGCATAGTGCATTGCGTACAGTTTTGGGTGATCATATAGCACAAGCTGGTAGTTTGGTTGAAAAAGATAGGCTTAGATTTGACTTTTCTCATCCAAAAGCGATGAGTAGTGAAGAGATAAAAAAAGTGGAAGATTTTGTAAATGGAGTGATAGCAAAAGGTGTGGATAGCGAAACAAAAGTTATGAGCGTTGATGAGGCTAAAGACTCAGGAGCTATGGCTTTGTTTGGTGAAAAATATGGTGATGAGGTTCGCGTAGTATCTTTTGGAGATGCTAGTGTAGAGCTTTGTGGCGGAACTCATGTTAAAAACGTAGCTCAAATTGGAAGTTTTATTATTATAAAAGAGAGTGGTGTAAGTGCAGGAGTACGACGTATAGAGGCAATTTGCGGTGCTAGTTCACTAAAATATACAAAAAAGTTAAGAACAAATTTAGAAGAGATAAAAGATGCAGTTAAACATAAAGATCCACTTATCGGAATAGATAAGCTAAAGAGTGAAATTAAAACTTTAAAAGCAGATATAGAAGCACTCGAAGCAAATGCTGGTAAAGAGGTAAGTGGTGAGATTATAAATGGAGTAGAGCTTATAGTAGATGAGCTTGGTGCTGGAGATATAAAAAAAGCGATTGATGATTTTAAAAATCAAAAAGATAGTGTTGCAATACTTCTTTTTCAAGTAAAAGGTGATAAAGTTATGATTGCTGCTGGCGTTAAAAATGCTTCTTTAAAGGCAGGCGATTGGATAAAAGCAGTTGCTCCAGTTGTTGGTGGAGGAGGAGGTGGAAGACCAGATTTTGCACAAGCTGGTGGTCGTGATGCATCTAAAGTAGAAGAGGCTAAAAAAGTAGCTTTAGAGTTTGCAAAGAAAGCTCTGTAAATGCAAGAATTTTTAATAAATCTATTTGGTGACTTTGGAAGGATTATAGTTTTCTTGCATGTCATCGCTGCTGCTTTTTTATTGGGCAGTATGTTTATGATTAGATTTATTATAAAGCCAGCTCTAATGGATATTGATGATGAAGCTATGAGATATAGTAGGTGCTTAAGAGTTCTTCAGAGATATTTTATATATTTAGCAGTTATTATGATATTAATTATATCTGCATCACTTACAATGAGTGTAGGTTTGGGATTTGAGTATGCTAATCCAACTCTTTTTTCATTAATTCATGTAAAAGAAGCCCTTTGGGTTTTTATCTCATTTAATTTTCTTTATATGTATATAAAATTGTATAACTCAAAAATACTATATAAAAAAAGAGAGTTTTTTGAGGTTCATGAAAATTTAAAATTAATAGTGGATTATCTAATGACACTCAATATTGTATTGACCCTTATTGCATCTTATATTGGTGTAATAATTAGAGGATTTTGATGCTTAGTATTGTTTTAGGTTCAAATTCAGTTACTAGAGCGAAGATACTTAGAGATAACGGTATCGATTTTATCCAAAGAGGTGCAAATTTTGATGAAGAGAGTTTGTATATAAAAAAGCCTTCATATTTTGTATATCGTGCTACTATGGGAAAAATGAATAGTTATGTTGAAGAGTTTGGTTTAGATATACCTGTAGTTTGTGCCGATACTGTTGTTACATGTAGAGATAAACTTTTAAGAAAAGCTAAAAATATAAATGATGCAAGAGATATACTTTTAACTCAAAGTGGAGGAGTAGTTTCTATACTCACATGTATGGTTTTTAAATCAAAAAAATTAGAATTCATAGATCTTTCAAGTACAGATTATATTTTTGATGAGTTTGAGATAGATGCTCTTGAAGAGTATTTAAAAGGCAATGATTGGAAAGGTAAAGCTGGAGCCTGTATGGTTGAGGGATTTTGTAAAGATTATATAAAAGAGGTCAGAGGATATGAGAGTACAGCTATGGGGCTTTGCGTGGAAAAACTTTTACCATTTTTAGAGGATGAAAATGTACTCTAAAGAGTTAAAAGCAATAAAAAAATCAAATATATTTAGAAAAAGAACTTTGTACGATGATAATTTAATTGATTTGGCTTCAAATGACTACCTAGGTCTTTCATCAAAATCACAACTTTTGAATCGTGCGGTAACTCGTTTACAGATGTTTAAGAGCCATGCACCTAAAGCTTCACAGGTTGTTAATGGTTATCATCAGATACATAAAGA
>CAZIAJ010000203.1:0-3824 GCA_964537565.1 uncultured Sulfurospirillum sp. | reverse complement strand
CTTTTAATGCAATGTTATAGATATACTCTGCCTCTTTTGTGCATTTATCTCTTCCTGGTATATTTATAGTTAGACTTATAACACAGGAGTTATATCTATCCCTTAACTCCTGCTGTTTTTTTACTCTATGTTCTCTATTTTCAAGAACACTATTGAGCCAATTGATACACTTCATCTATGATTGAGCCATCTCTATATCTAATTTGTGCTACAACTCTATCGGTATGAGCTATCTTTTTGGGTTGTCCACAAAGAGCTATTGCTAGTTTATGTAACTCTTCAATATCTACAATCGTAAGCCCTGCTTTTTTAAGTCTTTTTTTAAGTTCAATATTTCTAGGGTGAACTGCAATTCCATGGTCAGTTACAACAATATCTACAGTTTCACCTGGAGTTATGATTGTATGAACTCTACTTCTTATTGTTGGTATTCTACCGCGTGTTAATGGTGCTACTATAATAGATAGTTTTGATTCAGCAGCAGTATCACTATGTCCACCACTTGCCCCTCGCAAAATACCTTTAGAACCTGTTATAACATTTACATTAAAATCTACATCAATTTCAAGAGCACTTAAAACACAAACATCTAGTTGAGATATTGCTGTACCTTTTGAGCTAGGATTTGCATATTCATTTGCACTAATTTCTATATGTTTTGGATTTTCTCCAAGTGATTTTGCAGCAAACTCATCAAAACTTTGTACATCTAAAAGTCTATCTATTAAACCTCGCTTAAGCATATAAACCATGGTACCAGTAATCCCACCAAGTCCAAAACTTGCTTTTATATCTCTTCTTTCCATAATCTCGCTTAAGTAGATAGTAGTTGCTAAAGAAGATCCTCCAGTACCTGTTTGCAGAGAGTATCCATTTTTAAAAAGCCCTGAGTTTTCTATAACTCGTGCAGTTCTTCTTGCTAAAAGTAACTCTTTTGGATTTGTTGTCATTCTTGTTGCACCTTCACCAATCTTACTTGGGTCTCCAACTTCATCTACTAAAACTATACTATCAACTTGATCTTGAGATATTGAAGCTGGTGCATTTGGATATGGTTCAAGTGTTTCACTCAAAGCTATAACATACTTGGCATAGTGTGCATCACTCATAGCATAACCTAAAGATCCACACTGAGAACGCCCTTTACTCCCTGTTGCATTTCCAAATCTATCGATGCAAGGTACACCTATAAAAGCAACATCAATATTTAATTCGCCACTTTTAAGAAGATGTACACGTCCACCATGGGAATGAACTTGTACTGGCTTTTCCATAAGTCCATTAGAAATTGCCTCTCCTAGTTTACTTCTCAATCCTGAAGTATATATCTGTGTAACGATACCATTTTTGATATGTTCTATTATCTCATCATGTACACTTGCTAAAGAACTTGAAGCTACTGTTAAATCTTTTATCCCTAAGTCTGCAATAATATTCATAACTCTATTTAAAACCTTATCCCCACCACGAAATGCATGATGAAATGAGATAGTCATACCATCTTTTAAACCTGATCTTTTAATTGCTTCTTTTATTGTTTCACAAATTTTTGAGCTTCTATCTTCTACATGTACATCTTTTTGTTTTGATATATATTTATTCATCTTCATCTCCAATCAAACCAGAAGTTCTTGCAAGATCTAACGTTAACTCCGCTCTTGCTATTATCGGTGCATCAACCATTCTACCATCTATGGAGATAACTCCTAACCCATTTTTCTTTGCATGAGCAGCAGCCTCTACAACTTCAAATGCCCAATCTATCTCTTTTTTAGTTGGAGCATATATATCGTGCAATATATATATTTGGTTTGGATTTACAAGTGATTTTCCATCAAATCCTAAACCTTTAATTTTTTTGACTTCAGCTATAAAACCATCCTTATCTCTCACATCTGCAAAAACAGAGTCAAAAGCATGTATCTTAGCAGCACGTGCAGCTAAAAGTATCTGTGCTCTTGCAGCAGTCAACTCTGCACCCTCTTTTGTTCTTTGTGTTCGTATATCTCTTACATAGTCTTCAGCACCAAGAGCAATACCCATAAGTCTTGTACTACATCTTGCAATGTCGACCGCATTTACAACACCTTGGGCACTCTCTACTGCAGCTAGTAACATAGTTTTTTTAGTTCTTCCTATCTTCTTTTCTATTTTTTCAATAGCATTTTGCATATCTAAAACATCGTCAACCGTATCAGTTTTTGGAAGTCTTATTATATCTGTTCCAGCTCTTACAGCTGCTTCAATATCTAAAAGTCCATAAGGAGAATCCAGAGGATTTACTCTAACTGCTGTCTCAATATCTTGATAAGCAAAATGTTTCAAAGCATGATAAACCATAAGTCTAGCAGAATCTTTTTCAGCTAAAGCCACAGAGTCTTCCAAGTCAAACATAACAGTATCTGGCTTATAAACATAAGCATTACAAACCATTGCTGTATTTGCTCCAGGTACAAAAAGCATACTTCTTCTTAGTTTCATTATAACTCCTCCCAATCAGGATCACTCTCACAAGCTCTTAAAACTGCAGCTTGGAGTCTAGCTTTAATTACTAAGTCTAAAGCACCCTTGTCTTGAATCTTTACATGTACAGAATTAATATGCATACTTTTTAAAGTATCAAGTATATACTCTTCAATCATTTCTCCATATAACTCTTCTACACTACTTTGTAAATCTATCTCAATAACTTCTTTATCTAATGGATTTATCTGAACATATACATCACTAGACTCCAAAGTCCCTGCATGTGCACTATTTATTATCTTCATAATTTTCCTTCAAAAATTCCAATGTTGTTGGTGGAACTATATGTGATAGCTCTTCATAATTTTGCTCTTTTAGCAACTTTCTAACACGAGAAGCAGATATGGCATCTGAATCAAACTCTATTCTATCTATCTCTACTACTTCTATTGGAGCTGATTTACCACTTGGATCAGCTAAAATCTTTTTCATATTTTGATTATAATTATTTGTTACTTTACAATATGGTTCAGTTCCAACGAACCTATGAGTTATACCTAGATATGGTGCTAGTTGATTTCTAAAAACATTAAGATCAAGTTTTGCATGAAGTTCATTTACTTGTCCTTTATCTTTTATAAAATATGTAGGGAATGTAGCCTTTGAAATAATATAATCTGAGCCTTCATGAAGTGTTACATTTTTAATATGTGATATGCCTTTTTTGATAAGTTCAATTCTATCTACAAATTTAAACTCACTTGCATCTTCACGAACAACAAATAAATGAAGCCAATCTGAGCGACGACTTGCTTCTTCTACTAGATACTGATGTCCCAATGTAAAAGGATTTGCATTCATTACTATTGTTCCAATAACATCTCCATCTTGTTTTAGAGATTTTAGTTTTTCTTGATATTTATGTAGGTTTTTACTATTTTCCATCAATATAACTTCTCCATCACACTCTTCTATTAGAGTAAAACCACAATCTCTAAAAAAATCAATATTTTTAGGTGTGCTAAAAAGAAAAAGTTCTTTTCTATCTCTAACATAAGCTGCATTCAAAAGGTGAGTAACAACTTTTAGTATCAGTCCTTGTCCACGTCTGCTGTTATCAACTGCTATACACTTAAGTACTTTTCCAGCAAGACCACCACACGCAATCATTTCATCTTCATCTTTAATAGTTACAAATACTTCTATATCAGGAGACATATCAAGTTCATTTTTATCTAAAAACTCTTGAACTTTTGCAACACGCCTTCTATTGCCACTATCAAATTCAGAAACACTTATAGTAGAATTCATTTTTTACTCCTATGCACACTAATAGGAGTAATTATATCCAATATAAC
>CAZIAJ010000202.1:0-3885 GCA_964537565.1 uncultured Sulfurospirillum sp. | reverse complement strand
GAAAGAACACTTATAACATTTACTATATTTTGGATACTTTATCGTACAATCCATGAATTTTCATACATATTTACAAAGTTTTCATCAAAATTTGGTAAAAATTTAAGCGATGATGTTTCTAACTTCATAATTAAGTTTTTAAAAGTAATTATCATCATAATTGGAGCTATGACAATTTTAGAAAGCTGGGGTATAAATGTTGGTGCTTTTGTAGCATCACTTGGCCTTATCGGTATGGCTTTTGCCTTAGCGGCTAAAGATACCGCTGCAAATCTTTTTGGTTCTCTTGTTATCTTTACTGATAAACCTTTTAAAAAAGGTGACTGGATTTTAACTCCAAATGTAGAAGGAACAATAGAGAGTATAGGTATCCGCTCAACTCGCGTAAGAACTTTTGCTCAAGCTCTTGTAAGTGTACCAAATGCAGTTATAGCTAACTCAGCTATAACAAACTGGTCTAAAATGGGAAAAAGAAGAATAAAGATGAGATTGGGTTTAACTTACTCAACAACTACAAATCAAATGGAAAATATACTAAAAGATTTAAGAAATATGCTTCAAAATCACCAAGATATTCACAAAGATACTATTATGGTTTATTTTGATGAATTTCAAGATAGTTCTCTTAGCCTCTTTTGTTATTGTTTTACTACTACAACCGTATGGGCAGAATATTTACAAGTCAAAGAAGATGTAAACTTAAAAATAATGAAGATTGTTGAACAAAATAGTGCAGAATTTGCATTTCCTTCTCAATCACTCTATATTGAAAGTATGCCTAAAAATGAGATGATTTAAATTAAATTAGGTGTATCTTTTATTATCTATTTACATTTTAAAAAAAAAGAGAAAAAAAGTAAAAGTATAATATAATAAAATATTAATATAATTATAAGGACAAAAATGAAAAAAATGATTTCTAAAAAGATTATTGGTGATATAGTAGAGAAACATGAAACTAAAGTTTCTTTTGATCGAGTTATGGAAAAACTAGAAGAAGCGGTTGATAAAAATGATTTTTCAATTGCATCTATACACGACTTAAAAAGTACATATCAAAAACAGAATTTAAAATTAGATGATGATTTTGAATATAAAATAGTACAAATATGTAATGCTGAAAAGTCTCATAATGCCTTAACTAATATGAGTTTTGACTTAGGTATAATGATGCCAAAAAGTATTGTAGTAGCAAGAAAAGATGGTGTTACTTCTCTTAGATTTATGAAAATGAAACCTTGGATGGTTAGTATGATGTTCCCTGATATTGACATAGTACCAATGTCAAAAATGGTAACAAAAATTATGAGAAAAATCGTTCTTGAGACTATAGAAACTGCTCAAGACTAATACATAATAAAAGTAGTTCATCATATAAGATGAACTACTTTATATTTAAAAACTTTTTGAAAAACTTAAACCAATTTGTGTTCTATCATACTCATACATCTCAATATTTGAATCATTTTGTGTATATGATATGTTAAATATAACATTTGATTTTATAGGTTCTATAAAATAAGATATATTTGCACCGACACTAACTAAACTATCATCTCTACTTTTAGCATAAGCTATTTCTATGCCTTTATAGTCTGTATTACTGATAGAGGCTGATAAAAACATGTTTAAGTTTTTCATCAATGCTTTATAATATCCTAAGTTTAAACCCATAGAACTATTGCTACTTGTCTCAGTATTTGAATTCTCTCGTCCAAGATAACCTCCAAAACTTACATAACTTGATTGGCTTATGATATATCTTGCTGATGGAGAAAATGTTATGGCATTGCTATCTCTATTGGACGCATTATAATACTTTTTGTCTTGTAGACTCAATCCTGCACTTATAGAAAAGTTTTGCCCTATTTGATAAGTGATTTGAGGAGATATACCCTTGCTTATAGAGTAGTATCTATCTTCATGCCCTATCTTTTGAACACTTGCTATGACAGGGAAAGAGTATATCAGCTTACCATCTCTCCAAGTTGGTCCAACTGAAAGTGAACTTGTGAGACTATCCAAGTTGTCAAACTCATTGTAATCAGTCATATTGAAATTTAATCTAGATTGAAGAGCAAAACTCTCAAATCTTTTCATATATCCAAAATTGAGATTGTATTTCTTTGCATAATCATCATTCTCTTGGGCACTACTACTTAGAGTAAATGGTAGATTGTACATCAAGATTGTATCTGTATCTGGTCCTGCATTGACATTGGTATCATACATATATCCTATACTTCCACCTACACTCCATGCTTTTGGTATACCTCTATCTATAACTGCTAAAAATCTATCTATATTATCTCCCACTTTTTTAGGTGGAAAAGTTGCTTTTACTTCTAGAAGTAACTCTTTTGCTTTTTTTGTATTTTTGATTTTGTAGTATACTGCTGCCAAGTCAAGTTTTACTCTTACAGCTTTTTTATCTGTTGAAAGTAACTCTTCAAAATACTTTATAGCATTTTTAAAATCTCCTTTTTGCTTCGCTGAAGTTCCCAATAAAAATAGAGTTTGATTATCAAAATCTCCTTTTATATAGGAAGATTGCAATAACTCATAAGCTTTATCTGGATTCTTAGAATTTAAAAATCCTATAGCCTCTTTATTGATTTCACTTACAGTTGCTGAGAAAAGCAAAGTTGATGTTAGTAGTGATATTGTTATTAGTTTTTTCATATTTTTCATGTCTATCTTTCTCCCGCAAATGTACCGCTTGCAAACTCATTGTTAGTATTTGTTACATTCCATATACCACTCACTTCCTCTGCATTTGGACCATTAAATTGTCCAATAATCATATTTTGGCTACCATCATTTCTTGTAGCCACATCTCCACCAACTAACCTACCAGCAAATCCACTATCAGCTCTATTTATTTGCATCTCATCCATAGTAGCTGTTGCAAAATTAGAGCCATTTTGTTTTTGTAGATTTAAAACACCTGTAACAACAGATGTATTTGTAAAGTCTACAGTCATATTCATTGTTCCATTTACTGTTCCACCATAATCTGAACCAACACTATCTACATAGTAATGCCCGTTTACAACTCCTGTATAAGTTGCACTACCTTGAGCAGGTAAATCTTGTGTTCTTTGGCCTGCCTGCCAAGTGTTGTGAGTAGCCTTTTGTTCTATACCAGTTCCACCATTGATATCTGTATATAAACCACCTGTTTGTCCCCACTCACCCCATGCACTATAGTTGTAGTGACCTGTAGTTTGCATAGAGAGTGTTTCACCATCTGGAAGTTGTCTTTCTAGCTTTAGAGTGTTTATGTTTTGGTCAAAAAAGGATGATGTTTTATCTATCTCATTGTCAAAAATATGAAATTCTTTTGTATTATCTGTTGCTGTATTTTCTCCGTGTCCAATTGCAAAACTTGTAATTTTTCCATTATCTACGAGGTAAGAATTTTCACCATTAAAAATGGGACCTCCTCCACTATACTGCACTGCTTCTGCTACTGTCTGATCAAACTGTCCACCCCAATAACGAAGCTTCGTTGCCCCACCAGCAAGCCTATCTTCTGAATTAAAAGTTACACTTCCTAACCAAAGTTCTCCTAATGTAGGGATTACTCCTTCTTCAATTGATATTTCAGTTTTAACATTATTATTGTAATCATCTACACTACTTTTTAAATTTATTGCAATATCTATTATATCTTCTTGCAAGGTTTTAAGAGTATTTCTATCTCTATTAATAGATTTTATCAAATTATCTATCTCTTTATTCAAATTCCTATAATCATCACTTAAACTAAAAAATCTATTTTTAGCATAGTTATACTCATCACTACCTTTTTCTGCATTTTTTACCTTATCAAAGGCATCTCTTTTAGCATCTCTGATTCTTCTTAATCTTTCCTCTTTAGCT
>CAZIAJ010000201.1:1002-3908 GCA_964537565.1 uncultured Sulfurospirillum sp. | reverse complement strand
GAGATAAGATAACCATAAATTATCTTCAAAAAATAGTAAATTATGAAGTTTTACAAATTCCTGCAACAAAAACAATTCCAAAATCAAAACAGAGTGAATATGTAAAGGAGATATTATGACATTTGACGAATCTAAGAAAATATTTGAAGAGTTATTTAATCATGAGATGAGTGATAAACAGATGAGAGATTTTTTAGTCTCTTTGAGCTTAGATGAAACAACTTCAATAGAATCAATAGCAGCAGCAGCAAGTGTCATGAGAAGTCATGCTATACCTCTAAAAGTAGATGGTGTATTAAGACCAAAATTACTAGACATTGTGGGTACTGGTGGAGATAAAATAGGTAGTTTTAATATATCATCAACAGTGGCACTTTTGTGTGCAAGTGCTGGTTGCTTTGTTGCAAAGCATGGAAGTCGTTCAATTACAAGTAAATCTGGAAGTGCAGATATGTTTGAAAAACTTGGTGTTAGGCTTGATTTGAGTATAGAAAATAGTGCTAAACTTTTAGAAGAGACAGGTTTTACTTTTATGTTTGCTGCTAATCATCATCCAGCAATGAAGTTTATTATGCCTGTTCGCAAATCTATACCTGAAAAAACTATATTTAATATACTTGGCCCATTAACAAATCCAGCATCAGTAGAAAAAAGTATGCTTGGTGTTTTTGATAGAGTATTTGTTCCAAAAATAGCGGAGGCTTTAAGGATAAACAGTACTAAATCCGCATTAGTAGTGAGTTCTCGAGAAAATATGGATGAGATTAGTATAAGTGATATAACTTATGCAGCAAGACTTAAAGATAATCATATAGAAGAGTTTGAGATTGACCCTGAAAAATATGGCATTAAAAGAGCACCACTTGAAGCTATTATTGGTGGAGATGCTGATTTTAATGCTTCAATAGTTCATAATATATTTTTAGGAAAAGCAACACAAGCGCAAAAAGATATAGTATATATTAATGCTGCAGCTTCATTAGTAGTTGACGGTATGGCTAGAGATTTTCAAGATGGTTTAGAAATAGTAGATGATGCTATAAAAAGCAAAAAAGCTATTGAAAAGTTAAAATATATTGTTAAGGTATCAAATAGTCTATGAGAGTTTGTAGTTTAGATGAATTGAGATATTTTACAAAAGAGATTATAGCTAAGATAGGTAGTGAAGGGATTATTCTTTTAAAAGGTGATTTAGCTTCTGGAAAGACGACTTTTGTAAAAGAATTTGTAAATAATTTGGGTTTACATGTAGAGGTCTCTTCTCCTACTTTTTCAATTATGAATGAGTATGAAAATAGAGTTTGTCATTATGATATATATCAAAATGGAGTTGAAGCCTTTTTACAAAGTGGACTTTTGGAAAAATTAGATGAGCCAAAGTATCATCTAATAGAGTGGGCTGATGATAGACTTGAAGATATTTTAAAAAAGATGGGATTTGAATTTTTGAAGATAGAGATAGAGACATTAAAAGATAAAAGGGCTTATGTATGCACACACTCAAAGTAGAAAAATTAGTAAAAACTATAAAAAAGACGACTATCATAACGGATATATCTTTACATGTAAAGAGTGGAGAGATAGTTGGACTTCTTGGTCCAAATGGAGCAGGTAAAACAACTACATTTTATATGATTTGTGGACTTATTTCCCCAACCGAAGGTGAAGTTTATCTTGATAATCAAACATTAACAAAGATGCCACTTCATAAACGCTCAAAGCTTGGTATTGGGTATCTACCTCAAGAATCTAGTATATTTAAAGAGTTAAGTGTTGAGGAAAATCTAATGCTTGCAGCTGAGATAATATACGATAAACAAGAAGATAGAGAGAAGAGGGTGGAGGAGCTTTTAAATATGCTCAATATTGAACCAATTCGCCAAAGAAAAGGTTTGAGTTTGAGTGGTGGCGAGAGGCGTAGATGTGAGATAGCACGCTCACTTGCAATACAACCTAAGTTTTTACTTCTTGATGAACCTTTTGCTGGAGTTGATCCTATTGCAGTTGCTGATATACAAAACATTGTAAGAGATTTAGTTAAGATTGATATTGGTGTTCTTATAACTGACCACAATGTACGAGAAACTTTAGATATATGTGATAGAGCATATGTTATTAAAGATGGTTCACTCCTTGCAAGTGGTACAAGTGATGAAGTTGCACAAAATAAACTAGTAAGAAAGTTCTATCTTGGCGAGGAGTTTAAGTTATAACTATGAAGTTAAGAGTAAGTCAAAATCAAAAACAAAAACTTTCATCAACTCTTCGTGGTTGGTTGCCAATTTTACAATCTGATTTAGACTCTCTTCCTGAAGCTATAGAGCCTTTTGTACAAGCAAATCCCTTCATACAAGTTAAAGCTGGTAATGAAAAAGTAGATAAAAAATTTGTAAAAAAGAACTTTTTTAAAGAGCTTAGCAAAAATAGTGTTTCAGAAACTATTGAAGCATTAACACTTAATAAAAAAACTCTGTATGAAACTTTAGATGAACAGATAAATCCACCTCTTTTCCCTACAAAAATATCACAAGAGATAGCTTATGCGATTATTGAAAATATTAATCATGAAGGCTATTTTGAAAAAGAATCACTACCTGAAATATCTAAAAAACTTGGCATTAATATAGATAAAATAGAAAAAATAAGAAGTAGATTTTCTTATCTTGAACCACTTGGCATTGGGGCAGTTGATTTTAAAGAGGCATTTTTATTTCAACTTGAAGAAGTAGAGGTGGAAGAAAATTTATGCAGATTTATAAAAGAATTAATAAAAAATTTTGAATCTATAGAAAATTATAGCCAAGAAGAACGATTTGGTGATGCTCTAAAGGTAATAAAAAAATTTAGAAATCCTCCTGCAATTGATTTTTTAGAAGATGAAATGCAAGTAATACCAGATATATTTG
>CAZIAJ010000201.1:0-992 GCA_964537565.1 uncultured Sulfurospirillum sp. | reverse complement strand
CAATAGAAGTTGCATTAAATGATGCATATTATCCAGAAATTATAATAGAGACAGATGGTTTAGATGAAAATCATTCATTTGTAGCTAGTAAAATAAAAGATGCAAAAGATTTAGTAGATGCATTAGAGATGAGAAAAGCAACTTTATATAAAATAGGCCTTATGATAGTTGAGTATCAATATGACTTTTTTTTTGGAAAGGCTATAAAGCCAATGAAGTTAAAAGATATAGCTGATGATTTAAAACGTAACCCATCTACAATTTCACGCGCAATTTCAGGAAAATATCTTTCTTGTAATAGGGGAATTATACCTTTAAAACAGTTTTTTGCAACTGCAGTTGAAGAGGATATATCTAATAGTGCCATAAAAGAGTATATGTGTGAACTTGTTAAATATGAGGATTATAATAAACCACTTAGTGATGTTAAACTTTTAGCTCTCATAGAGCAAAAATTTTCTGTTAAAATGGTAAGGAGAACTATAACAAAATATAGAAAAGAGTTTAATATAGCAGGTTCATCTGAACGAAAAAAACTTTATGCACTAAAATATTAAGTGCTTCTTCAAAGTTTCGCCTAACATCTTATAGCTTCTCTTTTTATTAAATATGTCTTGGATACTTAAGCACTTTTTTCATGCTCAAAATGAACTTTTATCATTTCATAAGCATGTTGAATAGTCTGAAACTTATCAATATAGTGTGCAGTAAGAGATGGGTTTGTATGAGAAACTGTATCTGGATGATACTGTTTTACAAGTGCAAGATAGTTTTTTCTAATGGTTTCAAAAGTATCATCTGCTTTACATTCAAGGACCTCATAAAACTCTTCAAGTAAAGAGAATAGGGCATTAAATTTTTTTCTTCTATCTATTTTTTTAGTAAGTCTGTTTTTGTAAGCTAAAAAGTCATTAATATTATAACTAAAATCTACATAACAACCAATAATTTCTTTTTGATTTAAAAGTTTTTCTAAAAGTTTTGCTTTTTGA
>CAZIAJ010000200.1:0-3918 GCA_964537565.1 uncultured Sulfurospirillum sp. | reverse complement strand
TAGTTGCATTAGTAAGTTCTATATTTGCATATGATGCAACTGTAGAGATAGTAAAAAAAATGGATAAGTTACCAAAAATTGCTATTCAAGATGGAAGTTTAACTACAGTAGATTCTACTTTTAGAAAAAAATTTTTTAAAATTTTAGTTGGTGATTTAAGAGTCAGTAGCCATTTTGATGTCGTAGATGAGTATTTAACAAGTACATATGACGGGACAATTGAAGATAATTTTATGAGTGATAAAAACTTAGATTTGATTTTAAGATATAACATTATATTTGAATATGATGGAACAATTATAGCTAAAATTAAACTTTTGAATGCAAAAAATGGACAAGTGGATAGTGAAAAAATTTATAAGATTTCAAAAGAGAATAGATATCCTTTTTTAGCTCATAAAATAGTAGTTGAGTTAAATGACAAGATAGGTGCTCCTAGTGTCAAATGGATGGAACAGTTTGTTATTTTTGCAAAGTATACTGATAAGAAAAAGAGTGAAATAGTGATTTCTGATTATACTTTAAGTTTTCAAAAAACGGTTGTTAAGGGTGGACTAAATATATTTCCAAAGTGGGCTAACAAACAGCAAAACTCATTTTATTATACTTCATACAATGGTATTAAACCAACTTTATATAGAGTTGATGTAAGAACAGGAAAAAGAAAAAAAATCATATCTAGCGAAGGTATGCTAGTGTGTTCAGATGTTTCTAAAGATGGCAATAAACTACTTTTAACAATGGCACCAAATGATCAGGCTGATATATATGTTTATGATGTAAAAACAGAACAACTTGAAAAAGTTACTTCTTATAGTGGCATAGATGTAAATGGTGCATTTATAGATAAAGATGAAAGAGTTGTATTTGTTTCAGATAGATTAGGATACCCAAATATTTTTGCACAAAAAATTGGAAGTAGAAGTGTAGAGCAGATGGTATACCATGGCAGAAATAATAATTCTGTTTCGGCACTTGATAATTATATAGTATACTCTAGTCGTGAAAAAAAGAGTGAATTTGGTGCAAAGACATTTAATCTTTATCTTATCTCTACAAAGACTGATTATATTAGACAACTTACAGCAACAGGTAAAAACTTGTATCCTAGGTTTGCTGATGATAGTGAAACTATAATGTTTATAAAATATTACAATAACCAGAGTGCATTAGGAATTATAAGATTAAATGCAAATAAAAGTTATCATTTTCCACTTAAAGTTGGAAAAATACAATCTATTGATTGGTAAAAGGACATATTTAAGAAAAAGATGATAGACTAACAAGAAATTAATATAAAAAAGGGGTAGAGATGAAATTACTACTTGCAAGCTTAACTTTAGCTATGCTAATATTCACAGGATGTAGCCAGAAAAATCCAGATGTTGATATGACAGGTAAAGATGGTACGAGTATGGAGAAGAAGACAGAAGTTAATGCTGATAAAAAAGCAGATGACCTTTCTGGTATGGATGCAAATAATGGTACATCAACTGGTATGGATAAAAATGATGCTGCAACCGCAATTGCTGAAGCAATAGCTGCATTAGAAAATGATGTAAATAAAATTTATTTTGATTTTGATAAATATGATATTCGTCCAGATATGCAAATAGCAATTAGATCAAATGCAAGACTTTTAAATTCAACAAAAGCAAGAGATTTTTCTATCAAAGTTGAGGGAAATTGTGATGAATGGGGTACTGATGAGTATAATTATGCATTGGGATTAAAAAGAGCTAAAAGTGTAAAAGAGGCATTAGTCTCTTTTGGTGTTTCTCCTGATCGTATTATGATAGTAAGTTTTGGTGAAAGTAATCCAGAATGTACTGATAGTAATAAAGCATGTTGGGATAAAAATAGAAGAGCAGAATTTAAACTACTTCCATAATAGAAAATTATGAAAAAAATTATATTGATTTGGCTTACAGTGACTTGTTCACTGTTTGCCAATGAACCTTCAGTGTATGGTGCTGGTAATTTAGATAGTGCCAACCCTTATGGATTAACTTCAAGCGAAAAGCGTATTCTTAAAAACAGTAAGCAATTAAAAGATTTATCACAAAGTGTTGGTAGTATTAAGATTAAATTAAATCAGATTAATGAAAGTTATGAAGGTTTACGTTCAGTGACTGAAGCATTTGGTTTAAAAATTTCTAAAATAGATAAAAAAATACTTACTATACAAGATAAGCAAAACTCTAATGAAGAATCTTTAGCAACACTACAAGAAGAAGTCTTATCTTTAAAATCTTATGTAAATGAGGGTAGAACTCTTCAAGATACAAATCAAGAAAAGATAAAGTTAGTACTTGGAGAATTGAGTTCTCTTATTGATTCTATCAATAATAATTATGTTTCAAAAGACTCTTTTTCTAAACTAGAGAAACGAGTAGAAACACTTTTGGAAGCAAAAAAAGTTGAAAAAGTTTCTAAAAAAAATGGTTCAACACTACTTAAAGAAGGAACTGCACTTTTCAATAAAAAATCTTATAATGAAGCAAAATTGAGATTTTCTCAACTTGTTGAAAAAAACTATAAACCAGCACGTAGTAATTTTTATTTAGGTGAAATTGCATACTTTCAGAAGTCATATTCAAATGCAATAGAGTATTATAAAAAGAGTATATCTTTATATGATAAAGCTGATTATATTCCTATCCTTTTATATCATACAGGAATATCATTTAGTAAATTAAAAAAGAGTAAACAAGCAAAACAGTTTTTTGATGCACTAAAACAAGGTTATCCTAACTCAAAAGAAGCTAAATCTCTTAACTAAGATTTTATAAATCCCTATTATGATATAATCCTCTGTTTTAAAATAAGGAGAATTTATGGCAATAAATGACAATCAAGTCGTTTCAATCAGTTATGAATTGAAAGACGTTGCTAGTGGTGAGGTAATAGATAGTAATCTTGATGCCGCTCCATTAACATTTATCGTAGGAAAAGGTCAAATTATACCTGGTCTTGAAAATGAGATAAAAAATTTATCGCAAGGTGATAGTGCTAACATTGAAGTATCTGCAAAAGATGGATATGGTGAGTACGATGATGCAGCAGTTCAATCTCTTCCAAAAGAGCAATTTGCAGGATTAGAATTAACTGAAGGTATGACTTTATATGGTCAAGGTGAAGATGGTGGAACAGTTCAGGTAGTCGTTAAAAGTTTTGATGATGAAACTGTACATGTGGATTTTAACCACCCATTAGCAGGGAAAGATCTTCTTTTTGCAATAAGCATATCAGAAGTTCGTGAAGCTACAGCAGATGAGCTACTAAACGGATTCGTTGGTGCTCCTGCAAGTAGTGGAGGATGTGGATGCTCAGAAGGTGACAGTTGTCACACTACAGAAGAACCAGCAGCAAAAGCAGACGATCACGAATGTTGTGGTAGTGGTGGTTGTGCAAACTAACTATATAGCTAAATCAAGAGCCTCTTTGGAGGCTCTTAAGTCAGCTAACCTTTTAAAAAGTCTAACTCTTAATGCACTTATCGTTGGTGAGAGTGGTACAGGGAAAGAGACTCTAGCAAGATTTATACTACCAGATGCAAAAATAGTACAAGGAAATAACTTTCAAGAAGTACTCTCTCTTATAGGCAGTAATGAAGAAATAATAATTAAAAATTTTGATAAAATATCGAGTTTTAAAATCTTAAAAACAGAAATTGAAAAATATAAAACAAGAGTTATTGCAACATCTAAAATTGAACTTTTAGATAAAATAACAAATGATTTTTTTGCTTTAACAGTAACATTACCACCATTGATAGAGCGCAAAGAGGATGTAGAGTTGCTTATAGAGAAGTTTTTTAAAGAAGTATCAGCTATCTTTGGAGAGAGTAGTGGTGTGTCTTTAAAAGATTTAAATATAGATCTTTCAAACAATTGTCATTCATTAAGAAAATCTATT
>CAZIAJ010000199.1:0-3928 GCA_964537565.1 uncultured Sulfurospirillum sp. | reverse complement strand
CAGAACCATATATATCATTGAGTGCTGAGAAATTGTTTATATCTATGAGCATAAGTCCGAAAGGCTTCTCCTCTTCTATAACTTTTAAGAGAGCATTTCTATTTTCAAGAGATGTTAAATCATCAAAGTATAGCTGTCTATAAAGCTCTTTAGTCTGCTCTTGAACCTTATCTTCTAAATTGTTTTGATAAAGTTCAATCTCTTTTTTAAGATAAATCTTTTCTATAGATTTATTTATCATACCAATAAACTGATTTAAGTCGATTGGTTTGAGTAGATACCCCTCAACTCCCTGTTTTATAGTCTCTATAAAATACCCCGATTCATTATATGCTGATAGTATGAGAATTGGTATGTTTTTATTTACCTCTCTAATTTTAGTAACCATCTCTATACCATTCATTTTTGGCATATTTATATCTGTTAAGATGAGATCAAAACTTTTTGTCTGAAATTTTTCTAAACCATCTTGTCCATTTATAGCAATACTGATGTTATTAAAAATATTAGCTAATAATCCTAAAGTTGCTTCTCTTGCTTCTTTATTATCTTCAACATATAAAACTTGTAATTCTCGTGCAAATGACATTAACTTTTTCATTTTATTTTACCTTCTTTTCATATATAACTATTTTATCTCTACCATTGTGTTTTGCCTCATACATAGCTTTATCTGCTCTATGTACTAGAGTATCAATCTTTTTATCATCATTACAGAAACACTCTGTTACTCCTATACTTACTGTGACTTTTATGATTTTATCAATCTTATTTTTAATATGAATCTCAGTATGTCTTATCTTGTCTCTAATCTTTTTAGCAATTTTAATTGCACCATTTAAATGAGTATGAGGTAAAAGAATTAAAAACTCCTCTCCACCAAACCTGATAGCTACATCACTACTGCGTGTAATTATTAATAACAAACTCGATAATTCTTTGAGCACTATGTCACCAATTAAATGACCATAAGTGTCATTGACTACCTTAAATTTATCTATATCTATCATCAAAAGTGATAAACCATCTTTATTTCTTTGTGCAAGATTTAAGAGTGTCTGCGAAATGTCATTGAAATATCGTCTATTATAGAGATTTGTTAAGGAATCTTTATTGACAATTTGAGTTAATTGTTGTTGGGTTGCTTGTAATTCTTGAGTCCTCTCTTTAACCAAGGCTTCTAGTGACTCTTCATATTTTCTGTTTTCATAAATATAGTATAGTTTTTCACATGTGTTTTTAATGGCTCTGTTGAGCTGTTTATGGTTAATAGGCTTAAGAAGATAAGCATTTGTTCCTAGTTCAATACAGCTTATTAAAAATTCTTGATTTTGATGGGCTGTAGAGACAATGATAGGAATATCTTCATCGAGCTCTCTTATCTTTTTCATCATCTCTATACCATTCATTTTTGGCATTTTAATATCTGTAATTATCAGATCATATGGTGAAGTTTTAAACTTTTCTAAGCCATCCAAACCATTACTTGCAAGTGTAATATCACTAAAATAATTTCTAAGTAACCCTTCTAAAGAATCTCTTGCTTCTTCATTGTCTTCTACATACAAAACTTTTAGTGTTTTTGTAAATTTCATTAACTTTTTCATATTTAAATCTTTATACATATACTAACCTCCAATTATCGGAATACTTATTTTAAATAGAGCACCATCTTGAGTATTTGAAGCTATAAGTTTACCACCACAGTGCTCCTCCACAATTGTTTTAGACATATAGAGTCCCAATCCCGTTCCATCTTTTTTTGTTTTTGTTGAAAAATAAGGATCAAATATTTTTTCAATTATATTATCAGCAATACCACCAGCATTATCTCTTACTTCAAAATAAGAATTTTCACCATCATCGTATGTTTTTATGTTAATAGTTGGATTTACTATCTCTTTTTCAATAAGGACATCTTCAGCATTTTTTATAAGATTTAAGATGACTTGTCTAAGCTCATTTGGATATGCCGCAACCTCTTTCTTGCAAGTAAATTCCATATCTAAGAGTATATTTTTATTTTCAACTGAAGTTGAGACTATATCTAATGCCCCTTGGGTTATATCAGAAAAACATATATTTTTCTTCTCTTTATCTTCTTTATAAAACCCTCTAAAATCATCTATTGTTTTACTTAAATGTTGTGAGAAATCATCTATTTTTTCTAGCTTATCAACAAAATAATCACTCTCAAAATTATCATACATTATTTTGAGATGTAGATCACTTGCTGTTGAGGAGATAGCACTAAGAGGTTGTCTCCACTGATGTGCTATCATCGCTATCATTTCACCCATCTGTGCTAGTTTACTCTGCTGCAACATCGCTTTATCTTTTTGCTTACTTCTTTCTAGTTCTTCTTGAAGATTAATGCTATCTGTTATATCAAGTCTTATAGCTGCATAAGCTTCTATCTTCCCTTTTTTGTCAAGTATAGGTTCAATATTTGCATATACCCAGTAATAGCCACCATTTTTCTTCAGATTTTTTACTCTTCCTTGCCAAGTTTTTCCCTGTTTTATTGTGTGCCACATCTCTTTAAAGGCACTTTTTGGCATATCTTGGTGTCTTACTATATTGTGAGACTGTCCGACAAGCTCCTCTCTAGTGTATCCAGAAATAGTACAAAAAGCATCACTTGCATCAATAATTCTTCCTTTTGTGTCAGTAACAGAGCTGATTATGTATCTGTCATTTATCTGTTTTAATCGTCTCTCACTATGTATTAATTTTAAAATTGCAACAATTATTCCAACAAAGACAACTACACCAAGGAAATTTAAAAGAATAAAAAAGGAGAAAGATCTATATGTGTTATCTAATTCATTCTCTATATTTGCTAAAATTTCCCTCTCTAAGTAGTTATCTATTAGCTTTAATTTATCTATTTTAGAAGTTATATTGTTGAACCAGAAAGCTGGCTTGATATTAAAGTTGTCATCTTTGGAAAAAATAATCTCTCTAATAGTTGAAACATTATTCACATCTTCACCTAAAAGTGTTTTTATATACATTTTTTTTGCTTTTTTAGAAGCAAATTTTAAAAACATTTTTAAGTAGAGCTTTTGTGCCGTAACAAGATTTGTAAAATAGACTCTTTGCCCTTTTTTGAAGCTATTTTGTGAAAGTATTGCTGTCCCTAAAGCACGCTCTATCCCTGCATTTTCTTTTGCATATAAAAAATTACTATAGGCAATAATATTTTGTGTGATTTTTGCTATCTTAGAGAGTTTAGAGAGCCTTATAAAGACATCCAAGAATGAATCATTCATACTAGAATAGTATGAAATTAATGTAGCAGAATTTATTGTTAAGTTGTCAATTTTCTTACGAATTGCTTGTAGTTTTGAGAGATATAGTAGAGGTTCTTTCATATACTCTGCAATCGAGTCATTGTTTAGAGTCAATAAAAATTCTCTTAGTGCTGAAATTTTAGCATCTGTTTGGAGCCTTTGTGTTAAAAGTTCCGCTTCAAACTTAAGTCCGTTGTTTGTAACAAACCCTGATGAATATCCTCTCTCTTTCTGTGTTTCATGGATAAGTTGAGAAATCATTGTTCCTAAAACAACACTCTTTTGTAAGCTTTTGAGAGAATCTGCTTTTGAATAATATGTCGTAACCAAACTAGTAGTTACCATTAAAAATACTAAAATCAAGATGGATATTGGTAATAAAAACTTAGTCTTTGTTTTCAATCTGTTCGACATATATCATCTCCTCTTTTTTATGTTCTAAATTTATCCAATTTAGTATTAAGTTCCACTGATAGTTCATTTAAATGTGATGAAGCTATAGTGATTTCACTCATGCTATTTGAATTTTGATTCGAAATATCTTTTATATTTTCTATCTCTTTAGATATTGTTGCTGTCTCTTCTGACATTTTTTGTGATTCTCTCATTGTGTCAGATGAAGCCTCTAATGC
>CAZIAJ010000198.1:0-3934 GCA_964537565.1 uncultured Sulfurospirillum sp. | reverse complement strand
GCTATAATTTTACATATAAACTCTCTTTTTGAAGAGAGTGCTAAAAATGCAGTTACTATTGGTTGGCTTGACAGTGAAGGCTACTACATAACTCTAACAAAAAACCGTTATGCCATGATAAAAGATAAGCTACAAGAGAGTTTTGTTACTATCGATGGAGAACATCACTTTTTTAAAGATTTTAACTTTAAAATACTTAAAAACTCTGTTAAAATCACATCTGAACTTACTGAAAATATATCAAAAGAGATAACAACTGCCAATGTTAAAATGATAGCTCTAGTTAAACATAGATTTGATGAGAGTTTAGAAAAAATAGAGACTATGTTTTCTCATACACTAGAACATCTAATAAGTTTTATAGGAACTCTTGATGTTGCTCTTTCAAATGCAAAATGTGCAAATCTTTATAACTACTCTCGTCCAACAGTTTTACAAATGGATAATAAAAATAGATTTATTGAAGCTATAGGACTTCGTCATCCACTTATAGAATCACGTGAAGAAAATGGTATCTATGTTCCCAATGATATAGTATTAGGTCATATTGCAAACGATATAAAACATGACTATATTATGCTTGAAGGTAGTATCAAAGATGAAATCCGCGGTATGCTTCTGTATGGTATAAACTCTAGTGGCAAATCATCTTTAATGAAATCACTTGGTATTAGTATTATCATGGCACAAGCTGGATTTTTTGTACCATGTGCTAGTATAAAGTTTGTTATTTTTGACAAAATATTTACACGAATTGTTAGTCATGACAACCTCTATAAAGGCTTATCCACTTTTACAGTTGAGATGTTAGAACTTAAAAATATTTTCAATAGAGCAACAGAAAACTCTCTTGTACTGGGTGATGAGATAAGCCATGGAACAGAGACACAATCTGCCTTAGCTATAGTTGCAAGTGCAATGGAAAAACTATATAATACAAAGTCACTCTTTATTTTTGCAACTCATCTTCATCAACTTTGTGAAATACAAAGAATCAAAAGACTTAAAAAACTCATATATCTTCATCTTGGTGTAAACTATGATGAGAAAAATGATACACTCATTTATAATAGAAAATTGTCACTTGGAAGTGGAAGTAGCCTTTATGGTTTAGAATTTGCAAAATCACTTCATATGGATAAGGAGTTTATCGATAGTGCTTATGCAATTAGAAAAGAGTTATCTAAAGAACATAGCCCACTTGAACTTCTTAGAAAAAGAAAAAGAAGTAAATATAACCAAGATATATATCTAAGTAAATGTGCTTTATGTGATAAAGAAGTTGATGATGTTCATCATATAAATGAACAAAAAAACTCAGATAAACATGGTAATATTGACCATTTTCACAAAAATCATAAGTATAATCTCATTCCACTATGTAAAAATCATCACAATCTAGTTCATAAAGGTAAAATAGTAATACAAGGCTTTGTCATGAGTGAAGAAGGTCTTAAACTCCACTATAAAGAAGTTTAGTGGTTTAAACTAAATATATACTTTGCAAGAGCCTCTATCTCTTCTTTATTTAATGAACTAACCTGTTTTCTCATAGTATTTTTCATACTACCACCATAAGTGCCTTCTTTATAACCTCTAATTGCATTTTTTATCTGCTCTTTTGAAAAACCAGCTATGATTTGTGACTTTCCAAAAGCAGATTTTCTTGCAAATTTTCCATGACAGTTTGCACAATCTTCAATATATAATACTTTTGCATCAATAGGCTTATTAGAACATCCTAAAAACAAAAAAAGTGTACTAACTAAAAAAATATATCTCATAATCTATTCACCCAAAAACTTTAAAAAATCCTCTTCAGGAATAGCCTTACTATAAAAATAACCTTGAGCTTCATAACAATGATGTTCTTTTAAAAACTGATGTTGCTCTTTTGTCTCAATACCTTCAGCTATTACACCTAGTCCTAAACTTTTTGCCATCGATATAATGGTACTTGTTATCGCCATATCACCTTTATCATTTGGTATATCCATAATAAAAGAACGATCTATTTTAAGTTTATCAACAGGTAATTGTTTTAAATAACTTAAAGACGAGTAACCTGTTCCAAAATCGTCTATAGAGAGTGTTATACCATGTGTTTTAAGTTTTTTAAACAGTGCTATAGCCTCTTTAGGATTTTGCATCATATAACTCTCAGTAAGTTCTAACTCCAAAAAGTACCCACTCAATCCAGTCTTTTCTAATACAGAAGTCACTACTTCATAAAAATCACCATTTTTTATCTGGATTGCAGATACATTAACAGCAACTTTTCCACTAAAATTTCCACTATCTATCCACTTTTTTGCATCAATACAAGCTATCTCTAAAACTTGTTTTCCTAACTCTACAATCTGCTTTGTACTCTCTGAAATTTCTATAAATTTATCTGGAAATATTAATCCCATCTGTGGGTGTTTCCATCTTACAAGTGCTTCTGCTCCTAAAACCTTACCACTATGGATAGATACTTGCGGCTGATAATAAAGAATAAATTCTTTATTTTTCATACCTTTTTCTATCTCATTTTTCATCAACATTTTGGTAAATAATTTTTCTGTCATCTCTTGAGTATAAAATCTATAAGTATTTCTTCCTGCTTCTTTAGCTTGATACATAGCTGCATCAGCATTTTTTATCAAATCTTCTATCTGTTTACCATCATCTGGATATATAGCAACACCTATACTAGCTGATAGTTTAAAAGAGTGTTGATAAGCTATAAATTTATCTTTAAAAACATTGAGTAATTTTTCTAAAACTTGGTCTATATCAGAAACTTCATTCATCTCTTCAATAAGAATTATAAACTCATCTCCACCAATTCTTGCAATAGTATCTTTTTCTCTCATAGCAATCTTAAATCTTGTAGTTACTGTTGTAAGTATCTCATCTCCATAAGAGTGTCCAAAAGTATCATTTATCTCTTTAAATCTATCAAGGTCTAAAAAAAGTACTGCTATCTTTGAGTCTTCTCTTTTCGCTCTTTTTATTGCTTGTGAAAGCCTTGAAGTAAGAAGTAATCTGTTTGGTAATTTTGTAAGAGGATCATGGTGAGCTAAAAATGCTAACTCTGCTTCAGACTGCTTAATAGTTGATATATCTGAGAAAACTCCAATATAGTTTATAATATAACCATTTTCATCTTTTATGGTACTTATATTAAGCCATTGTGGAAATCTTTCTCCATTTTTTCTAATACCCCACATCTCTCCTTTCCAATAACCATCTTTTTTAATTGATTGCCACATTGTTTTATAAAATTGTTCATCATGTTGATTAGAACGTAAAAAAAATACATTTTTTAATAAAATTTCCTCTTTTGAATACCCAGATATATCACAAAAAGCTCCATTTACAGCTTGCAATTTTAGTTTTTTATCTGCTATTACTATACCTTCATTAGTATTATCAAATACTTTTGAAGCTAATTTTAATCTCTTTTCATTCTCTTTTCTCTCTCTTATATCTTTTATAAAACCTACAATATACTGAGGTTTCCCATCTTTACCCTCTGAAACTGACAAAGTAACATGAACCCAAACAGGATAACCATTTTTATGTAAATACCTCTTTTCTGTATTTATTTGTGAATTGTTTGTTACTGTTTTATTAACTAATGTTAAATTTCTATCATCTTCATAAGTAATATCAAGTACATTTTTACCAAATAATTCTTCTTGCGTATATCCTAATAAGTCTAGTATATACTCATTTGCAAATAGTATTTCACCATCTATAGCAATATACCAAATACCTATTGCGTGTTGATTTAGTATCTCATGTTGCATTGATTCTTGCTCATTCATAGAATCACTCATAATATTTACTTGTTCATTAAGTTTTCTATTAAGTAAATATAGTTCAGTAAAATCACTAAGTAGTATTTTTATAATTTTTGTTCCAAACATATTGACACTACTAACAC
>CAZIAJ010000197.1:0-4005 GCA_964537565.1 uncultured Sulfurospirillum sp. | reverse complement strand
GAGTTTTCACCAATATGTTTTTGTATAAAGTTATCAGGAATAATCTGTTTTATAACTCCAGCAATGATAAGTCCAAAAATAATATAAACTGATATAAGACTAGAGAAAAGCCAAAAATTTGATAAAAATTGTGAAAATAGTTCCAAAAATAATCCTTTAAAATGATAATCAATATTGATTGTAGCTAAAGGTATTTAAAAATAAATATAATTTTTTATATTAATTCGTCAATTTTTGTTTTTGCATACCATATAATAAAAAGTGCAGATAGCCATATAAAAGTTACAAGCCCCCACCAATAAAAAAGAAGTGGTAATTGAAAGTAAGCAAATATACTAAAAACTAAAATTGGCACTATAAGTTGTCTAAAAAGACTTAGATATATTAAAAGTGCTGGTTTTTTTATACCTTGTAAAAAAGAGATATTTATAAAAACCAACATATAGGCATATAGTGAAGTTGCTGAAGCATAAAGATAGCCCATTCCAGCTTCTATAACTAGTATATCATTTGTAAATAAACCCATCAAAAATCTACCAAAGATAAAAAGTGATGCCATACCAATAATCCATAGTATAAATCCAACTTTTTGAGCATAAATCACACTTTGTTTAACTCTTTGATACTCTTTTGCACCATTGTTTTGAGATACTATAGCAAGAACTGCAACATTTATCCCTATTGAAGGAAGTAAAAATATCTGCTCAATTCTAATTGCAATGCCATAAGCAGCCACTACATGTTGACCAAATGAAGATATATAGTATGTAATTATAAACATACCAAGAGCCATAAGCAACATATTGATAGTTGGAGGAATACCTTGTTTAAAAAATGATGAAATTATCTGTATATCAAAGTTAAACTTTGGTAAGTTTTGAAGTAAATGAGTTTTCTTAAGAACACTAAATAGATATACTAATCCAATAAATTCAATGATAATAGTAGCATATCCAATACCCCTAACCCCCATAGGTTCAACTCCAAGACCACCTTTTATAAACCAATAATCTAATATGATATTTAAGAAAAATCCTAAGACTAAAAAATTTCTAAATGCTTTTGTATTACCTAAAGAGTTTAAAAGTGCATTTGTAAAAAATACTCCTACGTAAAAGATAGCTCCGAAGAGAATGATATTTATATAAGAAAGAGCTTCTTTTAAGTAGTCTCCTTTTGCTCCTAAAATTTGCATTAAAAAAGGAGCACTTAAAAGACCTATAAACGTAATAATAACCGCAATACAGAGTGCAAAAAAGATAACATGAAGAACTTTTTGTTTAGCTTTATCTATATTTTTTTCGCCAAGGTCATTGCCTATTAAGGCAGTTACACCCTGACTCATACCACCTGCAACAGCTATTATGATAAAAAATATAGAAAAAGTTAGTGAAAGTGATGCTAAGGCTTGAGTAGAAATTTCTCCAGCAAAAAAAGTATCTGTTACATTAAACATAGTATGAAAGAAGTATCCTATACTTGAAGGTATGGCTATACTTCTTAAATGTTTTTTTATACTACCTTTGGTTAAATCACTAGACATTAAATCTAAAGTGCATTACGTCACCATCATTGACAACATAATCTTTTCCTTCAAGACGCATTTTACCTGCATCTTTAGCTCCATTTTCGCCTTTATAGGTTATAAAATCTTCATAAGCGATAACTTCTGCACGGATAAAACCTTTTTCAAAATCATTATGTATAACTGAAGCAGCTTTTGGAGCTTTCCAACCTTTTTGGATTGTCCATGCTCTTACTTCCATTACTCCTGCTGTAAAATAACTAATAAGATTTAGTTTATCAAATGCAGTATGAATAATTTTATTTAGTCCAGACTCTTCAATGCCCAAATCTGCTAAAAATTCATTGGCTTCTTCCTCTTCAAGTCCACAAAGTTCCTCTTCTATCTTGGCACAAAGAACTATAACATCTGCTCCAACTTGTGAAGCATGAGTTTTTACTTTGGTTACAAACTCATTATCTTCTAGAAGAGAGTCTTCATCTACATTTGCTCGATAGTTACTCTCTTTATTAGATAAAAATATAAGCTCTTTATCTAGTTCTAATAATATATCATCATCTTTTTTAACAAAGGTGCTAATAGGTTTCAGATCATCAAGATGTGCTTTAAGCTCTAAGGCAAACTCATGAGTTGCACGAGCAGATTTATCTGCTTTTGCTGTTCTATGAAGTTTTACTATCTTTTTATCTAGTTGTTGTATATCAGCAAAGATTAATTCACTTTCTATTATCTCAATATCTCTTAAAGGGTCGATATCTCCCTCAACATGAGTTATATTTTCATCTTCAAAACATCTTACCATATGAAGTATAACTTCAACTTCACGTATATTCGAGAGAAATTGATTTCCAAGTCCTTCACCAGTTGAAGCACCTTTTACGAGCCCTGCAATATCTACAAAATCAACAGTAGAGTATTGAATACGCTCAGGATTTACTATCTTTGCTAATTCATTTAGTCTACTATCAGGGACAGGAACTACTGCCTTGTTTGGCTCTATTGTACAAAATGGATAGTTTGCACTCTCTGCATTTTGTGCTTTTGTTAAAGCATTAAAAGTTGTTGATTTTCCTATATTTGGCAGTCCTACTATACCTACACCTAATCCCATTATGCTTCCTCTTCTTTACTTTTTTCTATCATCCAGTACAAGTTCATACGAACTCCAGCTCCACTTGCTCCACATTGGTTATAACCCCAATCTTTTTCAACATAAGCAGGTCCAGCTATATCTAAGTGAAGCCACTTATCTTTGCAATCATCACTTACAAAGTTATCTAAAAATAGTCCAGCAGTAATAGCTCCACCATAGCTAGATGAACTTATATTACTTAGATCTGCTATAGAGCTTTTAAGTAGTTTTTTTAGGTATCTATTAAAAGGTAGACTACCTGTTAACTCTCCACTCATTTTTGCATATTTTGCTAAAGAGTGCTTTAGTTCACTTGAGTGTCCCATAACACCAGTTGTATAATCACCAAGAGCTACAACACAAGCACCTGTAAGTGTTGCCATATCTATAAGATAATCAGGCTTCTGCTCGCACGCATAACATAGACAATCAGCAAGAACTAAACGACCTTCTGCATCTGTGTTTCTTACTTCAATAGTTTTTCCATTTTTAGCAGTTAGTACATCATCTGGCTTATAAGCTTCTGGTCCTATTGCATTTTCAGTTGCCCCAACGATAGCATGAACTTCAAAAGGAAGTTCAAGTTCAGCTGCACCTTTTAGGATACTAAGAACTGCAGCACTTCCTCCCATATCAGATTTCATAGTTACCATATGGTTACCTGGCTTTAGGCTAAGTCCACCTGTATCGTAAGTTAAACCTTTTCCTACATATACAAACTTCTCTTTTGCATTTTTTGGCTTATAGACTACATGTAAAAGTCTTGGCGGTATGTGGCTAGCTCTATTGACTGCTAAAAATGCCCCCATACCTTGCTCTTGCAAAAATTCTTTACCGTAAGAGTTACATGTAACGTCTTTTATAGACTCCAAGCTTTTTGCAATCTCTTCAAGTTTTAAAGAGTTCATCTCAAAAGGAATTTCATTGACCAAATCTTTTGCAAAGTTTGTTGCATTTGCTATAGTTGAGCCTACTTTTATAGCTTTTTTTGCAGTTGTCATAGATATATCAGTCTTGTCATAATCTTCTGTACAGATTGTAATAGTTTCTATTTTTAATGGCTTTTTCTTTGATTTATAGTTTTCAAAAGAGTAACTACCTAATATAAAAGCTTCACTCATTGCTTTTATATTAACACTTGGACAATCATTTGAGTATGTTCCAACTTTGATACTTTTTGCTTCTGTATTTTTGATAGTATTGATGGCTTTTGCAGTAGCTAATCTTATCTCATCATTTTCAAAATTTTCACAACCAACATATACAGTTTTACCGATTAAGCAGCACTCTTCACTCTCACCTTTAAATCCAAAAAATTCTAACTGTTCTTTATCTTGTATCCATTTGT
>CAZIAJ010000196.1:0-4029 GCA_964537565.1 uncultured Sulfurospirillum sp. | reverse complement strand
TCTTCGTCACTTATCTCTGGAATAAGCTTTGTAATGATACAATAAGCTCCGTTTTGAACAGCTATTTCTATCTCATCTTTAGAATTATTAATATCTATAAAAAGATCTCCTCTATTTATCTTAGAAGGTGAAATTTTGATATCTTCTATAGCATCAACCGATGGAGTATTTAGTAAAACTCCACCGCTTATTCTTACAATAGAGTCTATTTTAGCCAACAGGTGTCCCACTCTTTTTTGGAGATTCTGGTCTCATAAGAGATACTCCATCTTTATCTTTAGCTGCTAAAAGCATACCTTCACTTAACATTCCCATTATTTTTGCTGGTTTCAAGTTTGCTACTATACAGACTTGAGTATTTATTAAATCAGCAGGAGTATAAAACTCTTTGATTCCAGCTATTATTTGACGTGTTTTTTCTTCACCTAAATCTACTTTAAGTTTAAGTAATCTATCACTTTTTTCTACTTCTTGGGCTTCTATTATTGTTCCTATTTTTAAAGATGTTTCAAAAAATTGGTCTATTGTTATGATAGATTCTTCTTTTTTCTTTGGTTTTTTCTTTATCTCTTTTTTAGGAGTTGGCTCAGGAGTTTCAAGTGCTTCTTCTTCAATTCTAGGAAAAAGTGGTGGTATTTTTTCTATTATAAAATCATCAAGTAAGTTTTTATTTTCTATTAGTTTTGTATAGTTTAGGGTGTTTATTTCAAAACCAAGAGCAGTTGCAATTTTTGTGGCAGTTTGTGGCATAATAGGGCTTACTAGTATAGTAACACGAGCAAGTATATTTGCAACAAGACCAACTACTGCTAAAGCACCATCTTTATCATTATTTTTCATTTTTGCCCAAGGCTCATGTGCAGTAATTGCTCCATTTGCAATAGTAAGAACTTTCCATAAATCTTCAAGATAACGGTTTGTTTGTAGTAAGTTTAGTTTCTCTTCAACATTTTCTAAAAGGGCTTCTATTTCATCTAACTCTTTTACATGTAAAGCTTTTACATTTTTTGAAGTTACTCTTCCTTCACTATATTTTCCACTCATTCCAATGATACGATTTAAAAGATTTCCAAATTCATTTCCAAGATCAGAGTTGATACGATCAATTAAAGCTTTTTGGCTAAAATCACCATCTTGACCAAATGGAACTTCTCTTAACATAAAGTATCTAAAGTTTTCTAAGCCATAGGCATCTGCAATCTCTTTGGGATTTACAACATTGCCTTTTGACTTACTCATTTTTTCACCATTTCTAGTCCACCATCCATGAGCTGCTACATGTTTAGGTAGAGGTAAGCCTAAACTCATTAAAAATGCAGGCCAGTAGATAGCATGAAAACGAAGTATATCTTTTCCTACTAACTGCATAGTTGCTGGCCAAAAATTCATATTTTTGTCATCTGTACCATATCCTAGAGCTGTTATATAGTTTAAAAGTGCATCTAACCAAACATACATAACATGCTTTGGATCATTCATTTCAGAGGGTAGTTTTACACCCCAATCAAAACTAGTACGAGTTATTGATAAATCACGAAGTCCTTGTTTTACAAAACTAATAACTTCATTTTTCTTAGCTTTAGGAAGAACACATTGTTCATCATCGCTATACCATTTAAGAAGTTTTTCTTGGTAATTTGAGAGTTTAAAAAAGTAACTTTCTTCTTCTACTAGATTTGTTGGTTTTCCACAATCAGGGCAACCATCTCCATCCATAAGTTGAGTCTCAGTAAAAAAAGTTTCACAGCTAACACAGTAGTGACCTTCATAATTGCCTTTATAGATATCACCATTATCAAACATAGTTTTAAATGCTTTTTGAACACCTTTTTTGTGGTCATCATCAGTAGTACGGATAAACTTGTCATAGCTTATATCAAACTCATCCCATAGGGCTTTGAATTTACCACTTATTTCATCTGCGTACTCTTGTGTTTCTCTTCCTCTACTTTTTGCTGCTTCTTCTATCTTTTGTCCATGTTCATCTGTACCAGTTAAGAAAAAAGTCTCATATCCTTTTAGGCGATAGTACCTTGCCATTGTATCTGCTATAATAGTTGTATAGGCATGCCCAATATGTGGTACATCGTTAACATAGTATATTGGAGTTGTTACATATTTTGTGTTATTGTTCATTTTTTACCTTTTAAAATTCAAATCCGCCAGTTTCACCGTGAGACATACTCTCATAAACTGCATTGACGTAGTTTTTTCTTATCTCGCATTCAAAAGTTTTTTCACATTTCATGCACGAGTCTATATTTTTATCTTTTTGACACTTTTGAAGTGCCTCTTTTCTTTCACTTAAAACTTTTTGATACTCATCATTAGTTTTATGCATAAGCTTTAAAAACTCTTTTTATCTCATCATTTGAGCCAAAAAAACATGGAGATGTATCATGCGCATGCTCTGGAGTAATCTCAAGTAGTCTCTTTTTACCATCAATAGCTTGTCCACCCGCTTTTTCAAATATGAAAGCATAAGGTAATACTTCAAATATAAGTCTAAGTTTTCCTTTTGGAAGATCACTCGTACTAGGATAAGAGAAAAGCCCTCCACCTTTTAGTAAAATATGATGTAAATCTAAGACCATACCACCAGAGTACCTAAGTCTATAACCATCAGCAAATATGTCATCTATCATTTTTTTATGATTTTTTGGCCAACACATTTGAGTAGAACCTGGAGCATTAAGCTTCCCTTTTTCATTGAGTTTTATCTCTTTATAAAAATAAAATTCATTGAGTTTGTTAAGTCTATACATACGTACTTTATCAGTAGCTATAACAAGCTCAACTCTTGGCCCATAGACTACATAGGCACTAGCTAGTAAGTTTTTCCCACTATAGTCATTTTCATAAATACCAAATATAGAGCCTACACTCTGGTCAACATCAAGAAGGCTAGAACCATCTAAAGGGTCATATCCTACCAGATATTTGCCTTCAGCATGTACAGGAGTTTTATCTTGTTTTTCTTCACTTACAATCTCTTTTATTGAAGTTATCTTTTTAAATTCATTTTCTATAAAAATATCACTTTTTATATCTAGTTTTAATTGAGTATCTCCTGTTGCATTTTGATCTTCTGAGTAACCAGTATCATCATACATAATAGCCTCACTAATCTCAATAGCAGAGCGTTTTATAGCTTCAAAAATCTCAGTCATATTATCTCACTTTCTTTGCATTTTTTAAAATCCACTCTACGATAGAGTTAGTATTGTTTAAGTCTAAAATTTCTATATGTTTAGGTATCTTATAATCATCAAGATTTATACTGTTATCAATAGCAAGTGCATTTGACATTGGAAAATAGTCCTCTTCAAGTCTGTTTCTAAAAACAGAAAGTCTTGGTAAAGGAAGTGTTTTAAGTCCTTCAACCAAAAGAATATCAAAATCTCCTATCATATCAATTATATCATCTATGCTTTTTTCTCGTTGTGATAAGAAAGTTGTTTTTGTTGGACTTGCAACAACTACTTCTGCACCAGTTTGTGCAAATTTCCAGCTATCTTTTCCCTCTTTATCAAAAACTGCTTTATCACCAGGGTCATGTTTAACAATAGCCAATTTGTATTTGTCTTTTAAAGCTTCAGCAACTTTGACAATAAGTGTTGTTTTGCCACTATTTGACGGTCCACTAAAAGCTATAGCTAAAGAGCTCATTATTTGCCTTATTTATAAAATATTTGCGATTATATCTAAATACCACATAAATTATGATAAAATTCCAATTTAGGAGAATTAATGTACAAAATTTTTATGCCATTTTATATAATTTTATTTTTGTTTACAGGGTGTTCACAAACACTTAATGAATATGCAAAACCAACTGATATATTACAAGAACAAGCTCTAATATCGACTCAAAAAGTGATAATAAAAGAAAAAAATAGTGCAGAAGCATATTTGACAGTTACTCATCTTAATCAAATAGAGCAAGATAAAATTAAATTAGATAAAGATACTGAAGTATTTTTGATTGGAGTTTATATACCAACAGAACATAAGAAAAAAGATATTTTT
>CAZIAJ010000195.1:0-4037 GCA_964537565.1 uncultured Sulfurospirillum sp. | reverse complement strand
TTCTACTATAAGCTCCTAGCTTAAGATTTTGTTCTACACTCAAAATTGTAAAAAGCCCTCTTCCTTCTGGTACTTGAGCAATACCTAAACTTACTCTTTTATCAGAATCAAGTTTTGTTATATCTTTTCCATAAAAAGATATAGTTCCATTTTTGGGCTTATTTAAAGCACTTATAGTTCTAAGAAGTGTTGTTTTACCAGCTCCATTTGCTCCTATCAAAGATACAATTTCGCCCTCAAAAATCTCTAAATTTATATCTTTTAAAGCTATTATTTGGCTGTAATTACAACTTAAATTTTCTATTTTCAATATACTATTTTCCACTTAATACTCCACTTCCTAAATATGCTTTTATAACTTCTTCATTATTTACTATTTCCGAGGGAGTTCCTTCTGCTAGTTTTTTACCAAAATTCATTACTGTTATATCATCTGAAATATTCATAATCATTTTCATATCATGCTCTACTAATATAACTGTCACTTCATCAGCTACAACTGTTTTAATTAGTTCTGAAACCTCATCAGTTTCCTTTGGATTTAATCCTGCAACTGGCTCATCTAATAACATAAGCTCTGGTGTTGTAGCTAATGCTCTTATAATTTCAAGTTTTTTTAAAATACCATATGAAAGATTTTTTGCTTCACTATGTGCAAAGTTTGCTAAACCTATTAAATCTAAAAGATGCATACTTCTTTCTAAATATCTTTTTTCATCATCTAAAATTGATTTTGCACGAAAACAAGATCTAAATATATTTTTATCCATATATTTATCAAATCCTAACATAACATTTTCTATAACTGTTAAATTTCCACATATCTCTAAATGCTGAAAAGTTCTACAAATCCCACGATGAACTAACTTATTAGTTGCAAGGTTAGTTATATCTCCTCCATCTAAAAATACAGTTCCTGAATCAACTCTGTATACACCTGTAATCATATTAACTAAAGTTGTTTTTCCAGCACCATTAGGTCCTATTATCGAGTGTATCGTTCCTTTTTTAACTTTAAAACTTAACTCATCAACAGCTCTAACACCACCAAATTGTTTTGTTACATTATTTACTTGAAGCACTATTTTGCTCCTTTTTCTTCACTATTTTATCAAAAACAGAAGCTATTCCTTTAGGCATAAATATCATGACAGATATAATTATCATACCAAATACTAAAGTTTCATAATCTTCAAAAGAGGTTAAAAGTTGAGGTAATACTGTTAAAATAACAGCACCAAATATTGCTCCATATACACGCCCTAATCCTCCAAGAACAACCATAACAACTAACTCAATAGAGTGAGTAAATGAAGCCTCTTGTGGTGAAATAAAGCCTGAGAAAAAAGCATATAAACTTCCTGCAATAGTTGCAATTACAACAGAAATAACAAACACTATACTTTTATAATATGAAACATCTATACCAACACTATTTGCTGCCTTTTCACTATCTCGAATAGAACGAAGCAGTCTCCCAAAAGGTGATTTGATAAGGTTTTCAAATGCCCAGATAGTAAAAATAAGTAAAATAGCACATAAAATATACCAAGCTATACTATTATCAAATTCATAACCAAAAACTACGAAGCTATCTACACTCATACCATCAACACCACCAGTAAACTCTTCCTCTACTTCTAAAACAATATTGATTATAATACCAATACCAAGAGTAGCCATAGCGAGATAATGACCCTTTAATTTTAATATAGGTTTTGAGATTATAAATCCTAGTAGTCCCATTATTATAACTGATATAAATATACTCAATAATGGAGTTAAACCATAGTTTGAAGTCAAAACAACAGATATATATCCGCCTAAACCCGCAAAAGCACCATGACCTAAACTCACTTGCCCAGCATACCCCATAAGAAGATTAAGACCTATAACAATCAATGCATTTAAAATAGATAAAATCGCTATTTCATAATAAAAATCATTTTGAAAAAAGAGTGGTATTACAATCAAAATTCCTGTGAGTAGTAATATTTGAGTGTTTATATTATATCTTTTTAACATCTTACACCCTTTGAGATTTTAGATTGCCAAAGATTCCACCAGGCATAAAAAACAAAATTGCAAGAAGAACTACAAAAGCTACAGCATCTTTATACTCACTAGAGACATAGCCAGCAACTAAAGACTCCAAAACACCAAGTACTAAACCACCAGCTACTGCGCCAAAAGGAGTTCCTAAACCACCTATAATCGCAGCACAAAAGCCTTTTAAGCCAAGCATAATACCAACTTCATAGTTTGTAGAAGTTATCGGAGTAAGTAAAATTCCTCCTATTGAAGCAATAACAGCTGAAATAGCAAAATTTAACATAAGAATTTTTTTAATATTTATTCCCATAAGTTTTGCAGCATCTACATTGTTTGAAGCTGCTACCATAGCTTGACCTGTTTTTGTTTTTTGAAAAAATAGATACAAAGATATAACAATAGCACTAGCAACAACCATAATCAATACAGCTTGATAAGAGAGTGTTGTATCAAATATCTCAAAAGCACCATCGCCTACAAAAGAAGGCATTGTATGAAGCTGCTTATCAAATATAACTTGTGCTAAACCTCTTAAAAATATAGCAAATCCAAGAGTCAATATAATAAGAGATATTTGTGAACTATCACGAGATAAAGATATAAGTTTATATAGCACTATACCTATCATCGATGTAATCAAAATTGCCAAAAAGAAAGCTACACCAAGTGGTAGCCCAGCGTAAAGCAAAAACACTGTAGACATACCACCTGCCATAACAAACTCTCCTTGCGAAAAATTTATAATACCACTAGAGTTATATATAACTGTAAAACCAAGACCTACTAAAGTATATATAAATCCTACTGTAACTCCTGAGAGTAAGTAACCAAAAAGTTCAATCATAATTTATTTTACTATTGTCCAATCACCATCTTTTATCTCTAGCATTACCATACCAGTTTTAGTATCTAAACCTAAGTGGTCAGTTGGGCTAAGATTTACAACTCCATCAACACCTTCAAAACCTTTAGTTTTTTCTATTTCATCTCTAATTTTTGTTGGATTTGTTGAACCTGCTCTTTTTATAGCATTGACAATAATATAGAGTGAATCATAAGCGTGTCCACCAAAACTAGCAACTTGTGAATTAAAAGTTTTTTCATACTCATTCTTATATGAAAGTGCTATTTTTCTATTTGCAAATGTGTCATCAAGTTTGTCTGCAACAACAACTGGTGGAGCAACAACTCTCACACCTTCACTTGCTTTTCCAGCTATCTCAATATACTTCTTTGAAGCAACACCATGAGACTGATAAAGTGGATATTGTATTTTAAGTTGTCTGTAGTTTTTTGTCACAATAGCAGGACCTTGTCCAAAACCAGGATTTAGAACTACTTGAACATCTTTATTATTTTTTATTTTTAAAAGTTGAGAAGTCATATCTGAATCTTTTTTACCATAAGTCTCATCTGCAACTATTTTAATACCAAAATCAGGAGCAACTTCTTTACACTGTTTTCTCATTGATTTTCCAAATCCACCACTTCCTGAGATAAGTGCTAGATTTGTAAGATTTCTCTTTTTTAAATCTTGCATAACTTTTTTACAAGCCATTCTATCTGTTGCAACTATTTTGAATACATAAGGTTTAACAGGGTCAATAATAGCTACTGCACCAGCCATAGAAATCAATGGAATTTTTGCTTTTTTAACAAACTTTAAAATAGCCATTGTCTCACCACTTGTTGATGGTCCTATGATTGCAACTACCTTATCTTGATTTATTAATCTTTTTGTAAAAGTAACTGCTTTTTTAGGATTTGCACCTGTATCGTAGTGAATCAACTCTATCATTTGCCCATTTACTCCACCTGATTTATTGATTTTATCAACATAGTGTTGTAATGTTTTTAGTTCAGGATCTCCTAAAAATGAAGCTGGACCAGTTGCTGCGACTATAGCACCTATTTTTATATTTTCTTTTGCACCAAGGATAACAAAAGATGATATAAACATAAGAGCCATAGCTCTAATTATAAAC
>CAZIAJ010000194.1:0-4104 GCA_964537565.1 uncultured Sulfurospirillum sp. | reverse complement strand
ATCATCATTTTTATATGTAATTGCTAGTCCAAAGATGATTGTTATTAGAATAAAAATAGCATAAAAATTAAGACCTATCATGTAGCTATCTAATTCTCTTGCTAGTATAATTCCTAAGATCATAAATCCGAAAGAACCATATAGTCGTGATTTACCAAATCTTTTTTTTCCAAGATGTTCCATTGCATAAGTCTCTATATATGGAAGAACAAGTCCACCAGCAGCACCTATAATCATGTTAGGAATTAAAAAAGCATAAAAATTTTCTATTGTAAAATAGAATAAAAATAAACCAAAAAATATACTAAAAAGAGATATATGAAAAACTTTTTTAGTTAATTCTATATGTTTTAGAAAAAGAAATGGCATCAGAAATCGCATGAGTGGTGCAAGCGCAAATATAATACCAATTTGCATTGTACTATACCCTACCATTTGTAACATCTTAGGCATAAAAATTACATATATCGCAGTAACACTAAAGTAGGAGAAAAAGAAAGCAGAGATTTTAAAAAAAATCATCACTCTCCTACTTGAATGAGCATTGTTCCAGATATAAGGTCATGTAAGGTTTTTTTATCACGCCTTGCTATTGCTAAAAATAGTCCAAAAACTAAAATAGATGATAGTACAAAAGAGAAGTATCTTATTATAAGTTGAAAAATATTAGGTTTTTGTAGATTTTTATTTACAAGCTTTATATCATAAGCTTTGTATCCAGGTGTTTGTGATTTAAAAAACCAAAATCCAATAATGATAAAAAAATGTGGTCCAAATATATAAATCCAACCAGCAATCATATGTTGTGAAAATTCTTCTCGTGAGCCCATAATAAGATAAAAAACTATATACATAAGTGGCATTAAAATCATAAAAGTATCAGTTATAAAGGCTTTTATTCGATTGACTATAGGAGCAGTAGTAAAACGTAATGGTTGAACTTCTTTATTGGGAGTTTTCCCTTGTTTAATATTTCTCCATCTAGCCATATCTATCAGTTTCCTCGACTTCCAGGTTTAAAAGCAACACTACCATTTTTACAAAGAGGACAATTCTCTTCATCATAAACATTAAATTCAAAATCACCAAGAGCAAAAAATGGAATATTATTTGGAAGTTTACATGTAGATTTAGAATCATTATTACTACCAACTCTTTGACAAAAACCACGGTTTGCAAGAGCAGCAAAAGCAACTATCACACCACCTTGTTTTTCAACTTGTGAGGCAGCCTCAAGAACTGAACCACCTGTAGTAATGATATCTTCACACATTAATACTTTTTCGTCTTTACATATTTCAAAACCACGTCTTATAGTCATGATTTTATCAACTCTCTCAGCAAATATAAATCTAACTCCTAAAGCACGAGCCAATTCATATCCTGCAAGTAGCCCACCAAGAGCAGGAGCACAAACAGTATCTATATGAATACCACTTTTTTTAATCATATCAGCCAAGTTTTCAGCCAAATTTTCAGCTACCTTTGGATTTTCTAGAACTTTTGCTGATTGCAGATAAAATTGTGAGTGTTTTCCACTGCTAAGAAGAAAATGCCCTTCTAAGTAAGCATCAGCATCTCTATAAATTTTTTCCAAATTCATTTTAGTCTCTTTTTAAAGCTTTATTATTAGCAAAAGTTTTATCATATTTTTAATAACTCTGCTTCTTTAGTTTTAACAAGAGTTTCTATTCTTGCAACTGCATTATCTGTTATTTTTTGTACTTCATCATGAGCTTTTTTTGACTCATCTTCTGTTATTTCTTTAGCTTTTTCTAGCTTTTTAATTTTAGCATTTGCATCTTTTCTAATATTTCTCATAGATACTTTTGATTTTTCACCCATAACTTTAGCAAGTTTTGCATTTTCAGCTCTTTGCTCACTTGTCATTGGTGGGAAAAATAGTTGAATTGATTCACCATTGTTATTTGGATTTACACCTATATTTGCTTCTGATATAGCTCTTTCAACGTCTTTAAGAAGATTTTTTTCCCAAGGAGATACATTTATTGTTGTTGCATCACTTGCTAAAACAGTAGCAACTTGATTTAGTGCCGTTGGAGTTCCATAGTAATCAACCTTTACATTATCTAATATTGAAGTTGAAACTGCTCCACTTCTTATAGTAATAAACTCTTTTTTTAGTGACTCTAAAGTCTTATCCACATGTTCTTGTTGGTCAAGATATATTTCATCTAGTTCCATAATTATCCTTTATTAATAGTTTTGTTGATATTTTATTTCCCACACTTACAATTATGCGAGATCTTTTGTTCATTAGTTTTTTATTTAGTTCCATTTTGAAATCACCATTTGTTAGTTTAGTTTTTAGCCAGCCATAACCAGTTATGTAGACTCCACCTTTTTTTGCCTTTTCATTAGTTTTTACATATAGAGTTTTAACAGTTGCATTAGCTGGAAATATTATAGGCTCTTTCCATTTTGCTTTGAGAGCTTTATATCTAAGATAAAGTTTTAGGTTGCTCTTGCCAACAAGGGCAGTTCTATCAATATCGTAAATATCACTAAAATTAGAAATTGCTCCCATATTTTGATTTATAATCGCATCAAAACCATAAGATTTTACTATTTTTTGAACTCTTGGGCTATATTCACCATAAGGATAAGTAAAAAATTTTGGTTTTAGATTCAATTTTTGTTGAAAAAGTTTTAAACCTTTTTCAAAATCTTTTTTGATTTCACTATCACTTATGTAAGTCATATGTTTATGTCCATAAGAGTGAAACTCAATGCTCCCATATTTTTTTATCTCTTTTAGTTCTTGCCAGCTAAGATAATCAGGATATTTTTTTTGTGTAGCTTCAACATATACAAAAATGGAAAATGTATAGTTATACTCTTTAAAGACTTCCAAAGCATTTTTATAAAAACTTTTGAAGTTGTCATCTATTGTTAAAATAATCCAATTATTAGGTATAGTTTTTTTTTCTTTGAGAGCAGTTACTAACTTTTGAAGAGATACAACTTTATATCCATTTGATTTGAAATACTCAAACTGTGATTTTAGTTCTTTAATAGTAGTGTTTGTAGTTGGGTATCTACTATCACCAAATCTGTGGTAAACAAACATATGAGCATCTGCCCAAAGTGTTACCGCAATTAATAGCGATAGTAGAATAGGTTTCATATTTTTTAATTAGTTGCTTTTTGGAGCAGTTGGTGCACTCGGAGCTTTTGGAGACTCTGGTGTTGCAGGAACTACATTTTTTTCTACTTTAATATCTTCAGCAATAGATACATTTTTTTCTTGGTTATAAAAATACCCTAGTGTTAAAGTGTTTGCAATAAAAATAATACCAATTACAAATGTAAACTTAGCTAAAAACCCAGCAGGCCCTTTCGCTCCAAATAGTGACTCATTACTTCCACTATATGCGCCTAGTCCTATAGATGAGCTTTTTTGTAACATAACAGCTATAGTTATAATAGCAGCTAAAATAAATTGTGAGACCAATAAAATTCCGGTCATTCTTAATATCCTTTTAGTAAGATTTTAGTATAATCGTTGCATTATACCCAAATATATTAAAATTTAGATAAACAATAGGTTTTTATGAAACATATAAAAGAATTTTCAAGACAAGCAGATAGTTATACTCAAACTAATATAGTCCAAAAAAAAGTTGCTACACATTTAATTTCAAAAGTAAAAAATAGTCCTAAAAAAATTTTAGACCTAGGATGTGGAGCAGGTGATATATATAATAAAATAGATTGGAAACTTGATAAATTTATAGGTGTAGATAGTGCAAAAGGAATGTGTAATTTACATCCCAAAGATAATATAGTATCAATATTAAATAATAATTTTGAGGATTTAAATTTTCAAAAAAAGATGATTTCTGAAGCTCCATTTGATTTAGTTATTTCGTCATCTGCTCTGCAGTGGGCAAAGGAGATAGAGAGTCTTATAGCATTTGCATCAACATTAAGTAAAAACATAGCATTTTCAATTTTTACATCTAGAACATTTGAAGATATATATAAAATAAGTGGATTGAAATCTTTTTTACCAAATGCAAACGAGTTAATAAAAACAACAAAAAAGTATCTAGATATCAAGTATGAGCTAAAAATATATAG
>CAZIAJ010000193.1:0-4121 GCA_964537565.1 uncultured Sulfurospirillum sp. | reverse complement strand
TAATATATCATTGCTAAATAAAGCTATCTCTTCTCTTTTTTTAGTTTTAACTGCAGGATAAAGTATATCTATATCTTTTGATTTAAACTTTTTACTTAACTCATTCCAAGATGCAGAAACAAACACAACGCGTAAGCCTATTTTTTCTGCTAAAAGTTTAAAATAATCAACAGCATATCCAGAAGCATTACCATTTTCATTAAAATCATAAGGATACCAATCTAATTCATTGGATACAGTAATAGTAGGATTTTGTAATATATAATTTTTTTGTAGTTCTGTTAACTCCATATTTGTAGCATTTAAAGTAACATATAACACTAATATTAATACAATTTTTCCAAAAATATATTTCATAATATTCATTATAGTAGAAGGAACATTATGAAAACTTAAATAATATGTTTTATTAAAAAATATTCATACCTAATTGGGCTAAAATTATCATCAAAACTAAAGACATAGGATAAACTGCAGCATAAGAGATAGATGAATACTCTGATTTTGTTGTATTATTTACCATAGTCAAAGTTGGAGTTGATACCATTGCTCCTGAAAGTAGCCCTAATATATTTATAAAATTCATTTTTAGAAATATACGACAAAGTATAGTCATTACTGTTATAGAAAAAACAAGTCCAATTATAGCGATATATACAGGTGTAAAACCATTTTGCATTATAGATTCTACTAGATATTTTCCTGCATTTGTTCCAATAGTTGCCATAAAAATAAGTTGACCTAAAGTCTTCATCATGCTAGTAGAGTGAGGTGATAGTTGCCATACTATAGGACCAATACGCCCTTTTCTACCAAGAAGTATTGCAGTAAGTAAAATCCCACCAACAAAACTAAGCTTTATACTCCCAATACCAGGAATAGAAAAAGGAATACTTCCTACTAAAATCCCTAAAACTATACCTAATGAAATAGGTAAAAAATCAGCAGCAGGATACTTTAAAAGATCATCTCCAATAATTTTCGTAACTCTATCCCCATACTCTTTTGGAGCAACTACATAAAGCTTATCACCTAATCTAAGAGTCAAACTAGGATCAGGTGTTATATCTATACCTGAACGTCTTACTTTAGTTATAACAGCACGAAGTGTTTTTAGCTGTGTAAGATGTGCTATCTTCTTACCAACTATCTCTTTAGAAGCAACAAGAAGTCTAAAAACTTTCATATCATCATGAAATTCTACACTGTCTTGAATCTCTTTTCCCAATATAATCTCTAGTTTTTTTAACTCTTTTACTGTTCCAGAAGCTCTTACGATATCGTTTACATGTAGAAGGTCATCTTCTTCTTTACCACTATACTCTACACGCTCTATAATAGCACCTGTCATATCTTCTATCTGTTGTTTATTAATACTATCATTTTTAAAGTTCTCATTTATAATTTTATAATTTTTTGTAAATACATCTGGATATTTTTGTCGCTGCTCATTTTCATACATCTGAATCTCTTTATTTAAGTCAACTCTAAATATAATAGGTAATAATCTAACAAATAAAACTGTAATAACAATACAGAAAGGATAAACTAAACCAAAGATAACAGAGATAGAAGAATCATCGCTTATCTCTAAAGCAGATGCAAGAGCAGGAACACTTGTTAAAGAGCCTGTAAAAATACCCTCAATAGTCCCCTTAGGTAAGTTCATATAAATACCAATACCATAAATAGTAACAAATATACTACTTACAAGTAAAACTGCTAAAAGATTTAATCTAACTCCATCTTTTTTGATTGTTTCAAAGAAACCAGGACCAGACTGAAGTCCGACAGCATAAATAAATATAGCCAAACCAAAAAATTTAAACTGATCAGAGATAACAAGACCATAATGACCAGCTATAAGTGCTACTATAAGCATAGCTGTAATATCCAAAGAAAAACCACGTATTTTTATATTGCCAATAATATAGCCTATAGAAATAATGGAAAAAAGATAAAATATTTCGCTTTGAATCATAAGAAGTGCCACACTTTTTTAATATATTATTTAAGGTACGATTATACTACAATTTTGAAGATTTACAAACCCCAAAACTGGGGTTTGTAAAATAATTTGAAGATTATTCATAAGTGATGTAAAAGTTACATCATACCTGGCATTCCGCCCATACCACCCATATCTGGCATAGGTGCTGCTTTTTCTTCTTTTATATCATTGATAGTTGCTTCAGTTGTAAGAAGTAAACTAGATACTGATACTGCATTTTGTAATGCTATACGAGATACTTTAACTGGATCAATAATACCAGCTTCAAACATATCTACATACTCTCCATTTGATGCATTAAAACCAAAAGTATCGCTAGTTGAATTTTTTACTTTATCTACGACAACACCAGCATCAAAACCTGCATTGATTGCAATTTGTTTCATAGGTGCTTGAAGAGCACGACTTACTATCTCTGCTCCTATTTTTTCATCTCCACAAAGCTCAAGTGAGACTTTAGAGTTAGCAAGCTGAAGAGCAGCTCCACCACCAATAACAATACCCTCTTCAACTGCAGCTTTTGTTGCACTAAGAGCATCATCGACTCTATCTTTTTTCTCTTTCATTTCAGTTTCAGTAGCAGCTCCAACCTTGATAACAGCTACGCCTCCACTTAGTTTTGCTAAACGCTCTTGAAGCTTTTCTTTATCATAATCACTACTTGTCTCAGCTATTTGAGCTTTTATCTGTCCTACTCTTGCATCAATATTTTCTTTAGAACCAGCACCATTTACTACAACTGTATTATCTTTATCTATAACAATAGAACTTGCTTCTCCAAGATCAGTTAGTGTAGCACTCTCTAAAGTACGACCTAACTCTTCGCTTATAACTTCACCGCCAGTAAGAACAGCAATATCTTCCAACATAGCTTTTCTTCTATCACCAAATCCTGGAGCTTTAACAGCAGATATATTTAAAACACCTCTTAGTTTGTTTACCACCAATGTTGAAAGTGCTTCACCATCTATATCTTCAGCAATGATTAAAAGTGGTCTACTACTTTTTTGAACTTGCTCTAAAACAGGAAGAAGGTCTTTTAGATTTGAAATCTTCTTATCAAATAACAAGATATAAGGGTTTTCTAAAACTGCTTCCATTTTCTCTGCATTTGTCACAAAGTATGGAGATAAATAACCTCTATCAAATTGCATACCCTCAACAACATCTAGCTCATCTTGGATACCTTTTGCCTCTTCAACAGTGATAACACCATCTTTTCCAACTTTTTCCATAGCTTCTGCTATGATGCTCCCTATATTTGCATCAGAGTTAGCTGATATAGTTGCTACTTGAGCTATCTCTTTTTTATCTTTAACTTCTTTTGCAATCTTTTTAAGCTCGACAGTAATAGCCTCAGCAGCTTTATCCATTCCTCTTTTTACTTCAATAGGATTTGCACCAGCTGTGATATTTCTAAGTCCCTCTTTGAAGATAGCGTGAGCTAAAACAGTCGCTGTTGTTGTTCCATCTCCTGCTTCATCAGCAGTTTTACTTGCTACTTCTTTTACAAGCTGTGCACCCATGTTTTCTAAAGTATCTGCAAGTTCAACTTCTTTTGCAACTGAAACACCATCTTTTGTAATACTTGGAGCTCCAAAGCTTTTTTGGATTAGAACATTACGTCCACGAGGTCCCATTGTTACTTTTACTGCGTCATTTAACTTTCTTACGCCTTCATAAAGTGCATTTCTTGCACTATCTGAAAATTGAATTTCTTTTGCCATTATTTAAGTACCCCCAATATATCTTTATCTTCCATTACTAAGTACTCTTTGCCATCTAGTGTTAATTCACTACCTGCGTACTTACCAAAAACTACTGTATCATTAACCGAAATCTCTTTTACTTCTTTACTTACAGCAATAACTTTGCCGTTTAAAGGTTTCTCTTTTGCATTATCAGGTATAATAATACCCGAAGCGGTTGTTGTTGCCTCTTCTACGCGTTCTATAAGAACTCTTTTTCCTAATGGTTGAAAAGCCATGCTATTTCTCCTTAAAATATAATTTTTAGCACTCTATTTATTTGAGTGCCAGAATTATACAAAGAATTAGTAAAAAAGTCAATAATATTTAAAAACTTTAGCCAATATGACTAAAGTTTATTT
>CAZIAJ010000192.1:0-4130 GCA_964537565.1 uncultured Sulfurospirillum sp. | reverse complement strand
AATATCAATTAATCGGCTATTTATGGGCTTTAAATTTAATTACTTATCTTAATTTTACTTAAATATCAATTTAATTTAATATATTTAAATATAAGTTATAATTTTTAATTAATTTTTTTTTAATATTCACCTGCTAAAATAGATATATGCAAGGATATATTATAAACTTTAACAGAGTTAAAGATGAAGATTTAATTGTAACTGTTCTTACGAAAAAATCTGTTTTAACACTATACAGATTTTATGGAGCTAGACACTCTCATATAAATTTGGGATATAAGATAGACTTTGAAGCAAAATCTTCTATAAAATCAAATATACCACAGCTAAGTGGAGTACTTCATCTAGCCTCAAAATGGAATTTGGAGCATGATAGAATGCTCATCTGGCAACCTTTTGTCAAACTATTTTTTCTTCATTTAAAAGATGTTGATGATATCCATGAGTTTTATTTCAATCTTTTAGAAGAGTGTAGTAGTATTTGGCATTTACAAAACCCAAAAAGAGTAGCTATAGAAGCTTATATAAAGCTTCTAGAATACGAAGGAAGACTCCACAATGAATTTATCTGTTTTAATTGTGAAGAGCCTATAAAAGAAGATTTATCACTAATACGAGGATTTATGCCAGCACATGAAAAATGTGTATGGACAGATACATTTAATCGTCTACATGTAGAGAGTCTATTTGAAACAAAAAGCAGTATGTTTATGGATGATACTGATATAGATAGGCTTTGGAAAATTATGCTAGAGGGGTTTTAGTATCCAAATATTCTTCATCACAAAAACTTGAAACATTGATGTTTTCAAATGCTGTTTTTAAAGAAACAAATAACTCTTTATTATTCTCTTCCATTTTTGCCAACATCTCTTTTGTTTTTGCACGAGCTACGGGCATTTTAACATCAAATCTCATAGCTGGACAAGCTTCATCTCCAATAGTTGGCATACGATGTTCTAAAGCTTGATCACGAAGTTGGCGTTCTCTTACATGTATAAAAGGTCTTATCACTTCTAAGCCATTGCCTGCTTTATAGACTGGAGGCATAGAACGCAGAGCTCCATTGTAGCTAAAGTTCATAAAAAAACTCTCTACAGCATCATCCAAGTGATGAGCAAGAGCTAGTTTCTCATAACCATTGTCTTTTGCATAAGAGTATAAAGCTCCTCTCCTCATTCGAGAAAAAAAGCTACAAAAAGAGGAGTTTTTCCGAATCTTCTCTTTTGAGAGTTCATATATATTAGTATCATAAACTTCATGATCTATATCATGCTCTTTACAGTGTACTTTAAGAGCTTCTAAATCTTCTCCCATACCATAAGCAATAGTTACTGCTTTAAACTCAAACTTTATAGGTGATACACGCTGAAGGTGTTTAAAGGCATGTGCTAAACATAAAGAATCTTTTCCACCACTAAGGCCAAGAAGTATCTTATCTCCCTCTTGAATAAGATTATATTTCATAACTGTACGACCAGTTAATCTTAAAAGTTTTTTACTAATCTCAAGCATCTATAATTTTATCTATCATTTTTATAACAAAATCAGCACTTATTTTTGCTGAAGTTTCTAAGAATTCATCAAAACTAAAACTAGCATCCATATCTGCAGCATCACTTATAGCACGAAGTATAAAAAATGGAACATTAAGTACATTACATGTAACAGCCACACTAGCACCTTCCATCTCTAAAGCAACTGCATTAAAAGTTTTAGCAATCCACTCTTTTCGCTCAACATCACATACAAATTGGTCACCCGTAACTATAACACCATCTTTCAAATCTATACTTTTTTCACTTGCTACTTCTCTTGCAATCTCAATCAACTTTGTATCTGCTTCTTCATATACTGCACCTTCGGGAACATATCCGTAAGGGTGTCCAAAAGCAGATATATCTAAATCATGCTGAGCTAGTTTCGTAGCAACAACTAAGTCCCCAACTTTAAGTGCAGGGCTAACAGCACCTGCAACTCCACTAAAAAGTAGTTTTTCACAACCAAATTTTTCTATCATAGTAGTTGCAGTAATAGTTGAGTTTACTTTTCCTATTTTACTATATGCTATAACAATTTCACTGTTTTTATAATTGAGTTTATAATACTTATTATTTGCATACTCTATAGTTTTATAATCTCTAAAAAACTTTAAAAGTGGCTCTACCTCTTCAGGCATTGCCCCCATAATTGCTAATTTCATTAAATATTTCCTTATTTTATTCTCAATAGATATTTTTGTGTGTTTGATATGTGAGTATCTATCTTAACTTTTAAAAACTCTTTTTCAAAAAGTTCAGCTTTTTCTACTACTTCACCTTTTGGATTTATATGGCGACTACCACCCCAAAAACCAAGTCCATCTTCAAAACCTACACGGTTAACAAATACCACATTTGCACCTGAAAGAATCGCACTTGTAGTTAAAAGTGAATTCCATTGATGCTCTATAAGTAACTTATCATCTTCAAAACCACGAGCTGGTGAATTTGCAAGAACAATAAGAAGTTGAGGTTTTGTTGAAGCTATTTTTTCTATTATTTTTGCACTAAACATTTCCTCACACACTACCATCATGACTTCGCCAAAATTTGTCTCAAAACTCTCCATTGTCTCACCTTCAAAAAAGAAACGAGCCTCTTGAAAAAGTCCATAATTTGGAAGTATATTTTTATGATGAACATGTAAAACTTTTCCACCACTACAATAGACTGCACTATTGTATATTTTATGTCTTACTTTTAATGCACAACCAAAAACTATATCTTTTTTTTCACTAAGTTTTGCAAATTCATCTATCTCTCTCATCTCGTATGCATCTTCAAAAACTGCATCTTTAAGAAGATAACCATTGAGTGCAAGTTCTGGGAAAATAACTAAATCAGAATCTATTTTAGTAAGTTCTTCTTCAAACTTAATAAAACTCATCTTTTTTAGTTTTGGAATATTTTGAACAAGTGTTAGATTCATGATAAACCGCTTAAAACTTTCTCTAAAGATGCCATATCAGTTATGCAATGTGTTGGTTTTTTAGTTGAACGTCTATTAAGCCCTTTTAATACAGTTGCTCCAAACTCAATAAAATTATCTGTTTTATCTTCTACATGTAAAATAGAGTGTTTATACTTTACAGGACTAACTAATTGCTTTGAAAGAACGTCTAATGCCTCTTTTTTACTACTATACAAATCAGCTGTAGCATTTGAGACAACAGGAGCTAAAAAATCATCTTTTATATACTTTTCAAGATACTCTCCAAGAGGAGCTATAGCGTTTTGCAAGAGTGGACAATGAGAAGCAACTGACATATTTAGAAGTAATGCCCTTTTTGCTCCTGCTTCTTTAAAAACAGCCTCTAATGAGCTCAAATCATTTTTGTTTCCAGCTACAACTATCTGTCCATCACAATTATAGTTTGCAGCCCATACTCTCTTGCCTTCTTCTCTTTGTTTAGTTGTAATATCCTCTACACTCTCGTCACTTAATCCAATCAATGCCATCATACCAGCGTTAATATCTTCACAAGCCTCTTTCATGAAAAGACCTCTTTTATGTACTAACTCTACAGCATCAAGATAATCTATTGCTCCAACGGCACTCAAAGCTGAAAATTCACCAAGTGAGTGCCCTAAAGCCATCAAAGGAGTATTTTTATACTCTTTTATAAAAATTGCATGAGCAATACTACTTACAAGTAAAATTGCAGGTTGCGTATATTCTGTAAGTTCAAGTTTGTCATTCTCTTCAAATAGTAGATTTATAAAATCTAAATCTAATCTCTCACTAGCTTTATCAACCATCTCACGAGCTAATTCATCGTTATCATAAAAATCTTTTCCCATACCTACTTTTTGGCTTCCTTGTCCAGGAAATATAAAAATATTTTTGCTCATTTTTTACCTTTTATTGTAATTTGTAGTTATCTTTATAGTCATTAATCTTTTTTCTCAAAGTATTTCTATTGAGTCCAAACTTTTCACTCATATTAAGTTGTGAATTGAACTTTTTAAATCCACATCTTAACATTGGAACATCAAAAAGATACAATTGGTCTCTATAATCATTTTTTCCACCAAGCTTTTTAGACAAAAACTCTTCCATTACACTCATTACATCATCTTCTCCAAGAG
>CAZIAJ010000191.1:0-4162 GCA_964537565.1 uncultured Sulfurospirillum sp. | reverse complement strand
TTACACTATATGGGATAATAAAAAACAGAGTAAAAAAGGCATAGTATCTCTACTATACCTTTTAATTTTAGTTATTGATTAAGTGTTCAATCTTTCCAACTATTGAAGGATCTTCAAGAGTTGAAGTGTCTTGTGTTATCTCTTCATGTTTTGCAATTGAGCGTAAAATTCTTCTCATAATCTTACCACTTCTTGTTTTAGGAAGACCTGGTACAAAAAGGATATCATCAAGTTTAGCAATATTACCAATCTCTTTTGTGATTAATTTATTGAGTTCTTGAATCATCTCAATCTCTTCACCAATAGTATCTTCACCTTTTATTACGATATAAGCAAATATTCCTTCACCTTTAATAGGGTCTGGCTTACCGACAACGGCAACTTCAGCCACATTTACATGGTGTCCCAATACTGCCTCTATTTCAGCTGTTCCTAGTCTATGTCCAGAAACATTTATAACATCATCTGTACGGCCTGTTATGACTATATATCCATCATCATCATACATCGCACCATCACCAGAGAAATAAACAGGTTTACCATCTTTTTTACAATCTCCAAAATATGACTTTACAAATCTATCAGGATCACCCCAAATAGTTCTTATCATTGAAGGCCAAGGTTTTGTAATACATAAAAAGCCTTTTTCTCCTTTTGGAGTAGGATTACCATTTTCATCTATGATTTCAGCCATAATTCCAGGTAGAGGGAATGTTGCACTTCCAGGCTTAATTGGAGTAGCTCCAGGAAGTGGAGTAATCATATGTCCTCCAGTTTCGGTTTGCCACCAAGTATCAACAATAGAACATTTTCCTCCACCTATCTCATTGTAGTACCACATCCAAGCATCTGGATTGATTGGCTCTCCAACTGTTCCAAGAACTTTTAAACTACTCAAATCATGCTTGGCAGGCTCATCAGCACCAAGTTTATGAAGTAGTCTTATCGCAGTTGGAGCTGTATAAAACTGATTTACACGATGCTCTTCAATCATCTTCCACCAACGTCCTACATCAGGATAAGTAGGAACACCTTCATACATAATTGTTGTTGCACCCATGGCAAGTGGTCCATAAACTATATAAGTATGCCCTGTAATCCAACCAACATCAGCCGTACACCAAAAAGTATCATTCTCTTTTACATCAAAAACATTTTCCATCGTATACTGTGCCCACAAGATATAACCTGCACTACTGTGTTGAACACCTTTTGGTTTTCCTGTACTTCCAGAAGTATAAAGTAAAAATAGAGGATCTTCTGCATCCATAGGCTCAGGGTCACAGTGTTGAGACTCATTCATAATCATTTCATTATAAACATAATCACGACCAGGAACATAATCTATATCTTCAAAGTTTCTTTGAACAATAAGCACTTTTTTACAACATTCACAACCCTCTTTAAGTGCCTCATCAACAACTGGTTTAAGCATATAAGGCTTACCACGTCTATAAGCACCATCTGATGTGATAACAAGTTTTGCATCTGCATCTTGAACTCTATCTCTAAGCGCATCTGCTGAAAATCCACCAAATACAATAGAGTGAACTGCACCTATCTTTGCACAAGCAAGCATAGCAAATGCAGCTTCAGGAATCATAGGTAAATAAAGTACTACTCTATCACCTTTTTTTATATCAAATTTATTTTTCAATAGATTAGCTAATCTATTTACTCTATAATAAAGTTGAAGATACGTAATAATCCTTTTTTTACCATCTTCACCTTCCCAAATAATAGCTGCTTTATTTTTTCTAGTCTTTAGATGACGACCAAGACACTGATGAGTAACATTAAGTTTACCACCATTAAACCATTTATAAAATGGAGCATTACTCTCGTCTAAAACTGTATCGTAAGGTTCAAACCAGTCGATTTTTTCTTTTGCCATCTTATCCCAATAGCCTTCAAAATCTTCTTCTGCTTGTAAGGTTAACTCTTTAAACTCACACATATTTTTAATTTTAGCATCTTTACTAAACTCTCTATTTGGCTCAAAAACTTGTGACATATTTATTCCTCTCTTTCAATTTTATTTAACTACGCTTTGTGCGCCTATACCCGTTTGACTTCTGACAAATTGATCTTCAAAAGCTTCCATCTCTTTTTTTGCACTATCACTTTTATCGGTAATAGAAAAAAACCAAATTCCAACAAAAGCAACTGTAACTGAAAATAGCGCTGGATACTTATATGGAAAAATTGCTTTATTAGCATCTCCATTAAGTATTTCTCCCCATACAATAGGCCCTAGTATCACTAGTAAAATCGCTGTTGCAAGACCCAAGCTACCACCTATTACTGCTCCTCTTGTTGTAAGTTTTTTCCAATACATAGATAAAAATAGAATAGGGAAGTTTGCAGATGCTGCAATAGCAAATGCAAGCCCAACCATAAAAGCTATATTTTGATTTTCAAATGCTATACCTAAGATAACTGCTGTAATACCCAAACCTATTGTAGAGTATTTAGAAACTTTCATCTGTGTTATTTCATTTGTATTTTCTTTTGCAAATACATTTGCATATAAATCATGACTTATTGCACTAGCCCCTGCTAACGTAAGTCCAGAAACAACTGCTAATATAGTTGCAAATGCAACTGCAGAGATAAACCCTAAGAAAAAGTCTCCTCCAACTGCATGACTTAGATGAATTGCAGCCATATTATTGCCACCTAAAAGTGTACCTTTTGCAATATCTAAATACTCAGGATTTTTAGACACTAAAACGATAGCTCCAAAACCAATAATAAAAGTTAATATATAAAAATATCCTATAAATCCTGTTGCATAAAAAACAGATTTTCTAGCCTCTTTTGCATCGCTTACTGTAAAAAACCTCATAAGAATATGAGGAAGACCAGCAGTACCGAACATAAGTGCAATCCCAAGGCTTATCGCACTAATGGGATCACTAACAAGTCCACCAGGACTCATAATTGCATCTGTTCCTTTTATGTTGACTGCATTTTGAAAAAGTGTTTCAAAACTAAATCCCATTTTACTCATAATCATAATTGCTAAAAAAGATGCTCCAAAAAGAAGTAAAATTGCTTTAATTATCTGTACCCAAGTAGTTGCAAGCATACCTCCAAAAGTTACTAAAACTATAATCATAACACCAACTAAAATAACCGCTAACTCATAAGGAAGTCCAAAAAGAACTTGTATAAGCTTTCCTGAGCCTACCATTTGTGCGATTAGATATAGAAGAACTGTTGAGATTGAGCCAAAAGCAGCTAGTGTTCTAATTGGTGTTTGTCTAAGTCTGTATGAAGCTACATCAGCAAAAGTATATTTTCCAAGGTTTCTTAGCTGCTCTGCTATTAAAAACAAGATTATTGGCCAGCCAACCAAAAAACCTATGGAGTATATAAGTCCATCAAAACCTTTTAAATAAACTAAACCAGAGATTCCTAAAAATGAAGCTGCAGACATATAATCACCAGCAATTGCTAGACCGTTTTGAAAACCAGTAATCCCTCCACCTGCAGTATAAAAATCTTTTGCAGTTTTTGTTCTTTTTGCAGCCCAGTATGTTATGCTTAATGTAGCAAAAACAAATAAAAGAAACATCAAAATTGCAAGTATATTTAATCCTCTTTGTTCACTAACTTCAAGCGTAGAACTTGCTACAAGCGAATTCATAAACAATACTACAAGGAAAAAAACTTTCACGCATCATACCTTATATCATCTTTTATTTCATTTGTTAATTTATCAAATTCATTAGTTGCTTTTTTTGTATACATACCTGTAAGTATAAAGCATGAAAGTATAATCATAAAACCTATAGGTATTCCGATAGTTGTAACACTATCACCAATGGTTTTTCCCAAGATATCAGGCCTAAAAGCTATAGTCATAATAAAAGTATAATATACGCCTAAAATCAAAAGTGACAACTTCCAAGCAAAGCTACTTCTTTTCTTAACTAATTCAATATATTTTGGGTTATTTCTAACCTTTTCATAAATTTCTTTATTCAAGAATACTCCTCTTTTAATTTAACAGCAAACGAATTTTACTCTATATACATAGCATTAACGTAGCACATATTATAAATGTCCGAAAATTACACATATTTTTTTTACAATGAGAAATTTTGTAGCAATATTCCTATTCTTTATAATGAGAAATATTTATCTATCTTGTAAC
>CAZIAJ010000190.1:0-4171 GCA_964537565.1 uncultured Sulfurospirillum sp. | reverse complement strand
GTTTGGAAATTTTAAGTTTTAGTGAAGTTATTTGAGAAAATTCTTTTTTTATCTTTACATGTAGAGACAAAAGTGCATCTTCAATAAGCTGATATTGACTGTTTTTTATATCATTTTCTATCAAATTAGTTAGTGTTGCATAATTTATAAATATATCTTTTTTATACTCGTAATTCAATTGAACATTAACGATAATCTGCTGAGGAGTTTGTCGCTCCTCAGATAAAATACCTATAATGGCATAAAATGTTAAATCTTCAATGTAGATTGTCATACTACTTTAGACTCTTTTCCGCTAAAAAGTCTCATAATATTTGGAACATGTTTATATACAATTAAAAATGCGATTATAAATAGAGGTGCATGGGTTTTTATCTCTGGAATATCAGGATGAATGATAAAAGATGAAATTAGTAGAGTTAAAAGAGCAATTAGAGATGATAAAGATGAAACTTTAAATATTTTACCTGCTATAAGCCAAGCAACAATAGCTAAAATTGTTTCCACTGGTAGCATAAAAAGCATAACTCCCATACCAGTTGCAACGCCTTTTCCACCTTCAAACTTTAAGTAAGGACTATAGCAGTGTCCTACAACAGAGATAATTGCAATCATCCATAAAGTTTGTTCACTTAAATTAAAAAAAGAGGCTAAAATTAGAACAGCTATACCTTTTAATGCATCTAAGCTAAGTGTAGCAATTGCTATTTTTTTTGCTAATGATGGATTTGATTCTTTTAAGACTCTTAATACATTAGTTGCTCCGATACTGCCACTTCCGCTTTGGCGAACATCTACAGATGTAAATTTTTTTGCTAAAAGAAGTCCAAAAGGGATACCTCCAACAAGATAAGCTAGTATATAAAATTGAATATTGATGTTTGATAATAAATCCACAAATTTCCTTTGATAAAATATTGGATATTATTATACATAATTTGTTATAATGCTAAGCTTTATAAGATTAGAAGTTTTAAAAGAAGTACATTACAAGGAATTTATTTTGACACTACAAGAAGAGATATTGAATTTAAAAGAAGAATTGGATGTAACTATAGTTGCACATTTTTACCAAAAAGATGAAGTATTTGATATGGCAGATTTCACTGGAGATTCGTTAGAACTTGCTAAGTATGCAGCACGTGATAAGAGTAAAAATTTGATTTTTTGTGGTGTTGGCTTTATGGGGCAGAGTGTAAAAATCCTTTCACCAAACAAAAGGGTTTTGATGCCCAAAATTGCATGTTGTGCTATGGCAAAGATGATAGATGTAGATTATTATGATCAAAATGTAGCAATATTAGAGAAAGATGGTATAAAAAAAGATGATATTATGCCAGTTACTTATATAAACTCTTCGGCAGAGGTAAAAGCAGCTGTTGGAAAGATGGGTGGATATGTATGCACAAGCTCAAATGCAAAACTTATCATAACAAAAGCACTAAAGAGTGGTAAAAAAATCCTTTTCGTACCAGACCGTTGTTTGGGTCAAAATATTGCCATTGATATGGGATTAAAATCTTGCATAGTTGGAGATGGAAGTGATCCAAAAGAGGCTGATATCATCTGTTACAATGGTTTTTGTTCAGTTCATCAACTCTTTGATGTAGAAGATATCGAGTTTTATAGAGAAAAATATCCAGATATTTTAGTGGCTACTCATCCCGAATGTAAACCAGAAGTGTGTGAAAAATCAGACTTTGTTGGTTCAACTTCACAGCTTATAAAATTTATAAAAGAGTTACCAATAGAGCAAAAAGTAGTAGTTGGAACTGAGTACAATATGGTAAATAGATTAAGAGAAAAAAATACTTATATTCTCTCTTCAACTAAGCCAGAGTGTCCTACTATGAATGAAACAAGATTAGAAGATTTAAGAGATACTTTGTTAAAACTAAAAGATGGTAATTATGAAAGCGAGATAACCATAAGTGAAGATACAAGAAAATATGCCTTTGAAGCATTAAATAGAATGTTTGAATTATGATAAAAAGATTTGTTAAAAAGGCTTTACAAGAAGATATTGGTCGAGGTGATCTTTTTTATTTGGTAGGTAATAGTAAAAAAGCAACAGCTAAGATAGTTTGTAAAGATAGTGGTATATTAGCAGGAGTTACTTATGCAAAAGCATTATGTAAGGTAGAAAAACTTGATTATAAATTTCACAAAAAAGATGGAGAAGTCCTTGAGTATGGAGATGTGATTGCCACTATAAAAGGCAAATCAAAAAAGCTTTTGATGTGTGAAAGAACTCTATTGAACTTGCTTCAACATGCATCAGGGATTGCAACAAATACAAACATATATGTAAAAGCTTTAGATGGAGCTGATGTAAAACTACTAGATACAAGAAAAACAAGACCAGGATTAAGGATATTTGAAAAGTATGCAGTAAGATGTGGTGGTGGACACAATCATCGCATGGGACTTGATGATTGTTTGATGTTAAAAGATACTCATCAAGAGACGATTGATGATTTAAAAGAGTTTATAGATAGTGCAAGAAAAAAACTTCCATATACTACAAAAATAGAGATAGAATGTGCTAATGTAAACTCTGCTAAAGAGGCAATGAGTTGTAATGTAGATATGATTATGTGTGATAATATGAGTATTGAAGAGATAAAAGACGTTGTTACATATAGAGATAGTATAGCACCTCATATACTTCTTGAAGCAAGTGGTAATATAACAGAAGATACTATAAAATCTTATGCAACAAGTGGAGTAGATGCTATCAGTAGTGGTAGTTTGATTCATCAGGCTGTATGGTTAGACTACTCAATGAAGATAACTCATAAACAGATGAAAGCATAAGTGTAGAATATGGCTGACGATCAGGAGAAAACAGAAGAACCTACCTCCAAAAAGATTGAAGATGCCAGAAAAGATGGAAATGTTCCTAAAAGCCAAGATACTAGTAGCTTTGTAACATTAGTAGTTGCAATAGGGGCTTTTTTTGCACTTTTACCATATATTAAATCTCGTATGCTTAGCTTGTATCGTTTTAGTGAATCTTATGTAGGTATAGATATAGATAAAAATGATGTGTATGTATTAATGATTACAGTTTTCAAAGAGTTTGCTCTTATGGTGTTACCTTTAGCTGCCATAGTAGCTCTTGCTGGAGTTTTAGCTTCTGTTATGCAGTTTGGCTTTTTGACTACGACAAAACCTCTTATTCCCGACTTGAAAAAAATTGATCCTATAAAAGGTATAAAAAGTCTTGTAAGTATGAAAAAACTTATTGAAGGTATAAAGATAATTTTAAAAGTTACTCTTGTATTAACTCTTGCATACTACTACCTTTTTGATTTTACAAAAGAGTTACCTTCAGTAGTGTTTTTCTCGATATATGATCAATTAGCATGGCTTAGGGATAAAGCTTTTATATTGATTGCAGTTATGCTTTTGCTTTTTTTTGGATTGGCTCTTTTTGACTTATTTTTTGTTAGATATAACTACTTTAAAGACTTAAAGATGAGTAAGCAAGAGATAAAAGACGAGTATAAACAGATGGAGGGAGATCCTCAGGTAAAAGCTCGTATCAGAAGAGTACAGATGGAGATGAGTAAAAAAAGAATGATGAACGATATACCAAGTGCTGATGTAGTCATAACAAATCCAACTCACTTTGCAGTAGCTATTAGATATGATACACAAAAAGAGCATGCTCCAAAAGTAGTAGCAAAAGGTGTCGATCACTTAGCTCTTAAAATAAAAGAGATTGCAAGAGAGTATGGAGTTCAAGTAATAGAAAATCCACCTCTAGCACGTGAGTTATACAAAAAATGTGAGATAGATGCAATGATTCCAGAAACACTTTATAAAGCAGTAGCAGAAGTGTTAGCATTTGTATATCAAAGTTCAAATAAATCAAGAAGAGAGTAAAATAAAAATACTATTTTTAAAAAGGAGATAATAAAATGACATATGCAGGATTTTGGATTAGAGTATTAGCATCAATAATAGATACATTTATAATGTTATTGATTTTAGCACCTTTGATGATGTCTATATATGGAATGAATTCTATGACTACTCAAATGAGTAATGAAAATATGAGTTATTATGCTAGTTCTTATACTTTTCAAGGAGATGGTAATTTTTTCCTAAACTATGTTTTACCTGCTATTATTATTATAGCTTTTTGGGTTTTTAAGTCTGCAAC
>CAZIAJ010000189.1:0-4192 GCA_964537565.1 uncultured Sulfurospirillum sp. | reverse complement strand
GATGTAGATAAAAGAAATGATATACTAGAGATTGCAAACAAAACGTATAGAGTTTTAAAAAATGCAGGTCATATTTTTGTTTTGAGTAAAAAAGAGTTTACATGTAGGCTAAGTGAGGTTTTTGAAGAGTCAAACTTTGTTGCTATTAACACTATATCTCTAAATGATGAATATGATGTAATATCGGCAAAAAAAATGCACGGATGGAAGAAAGTATAAAAAGGGTCAATTAAATGGAAAATAGAGAATTTAAAATCAATCAGTTTATAAGTAGAGGTGTTATAGAATCAAATATTGAGTTTGCACAAAATCATAATACTCCTTTGAGTATTGTAAAATTTGGTTATGATGTTGATCTTGAAGATGGTTTTTTCTTTAAAGATATTATCTCTTTTATACACTCTTATTCAGATTTTAACTCAATACTTCAACAACCAAACGATACTTTTATTATCTTTCTTAGAGATTGCAAAATTCACGAAGCAAAATCAATAGTTACACAAATGATACAAAAAATAAAATATAAGTTTAAAACCAATATTGAGCATGTAGGTATAACTCTTTTAGATGAGAGTGATAGTTATAAAACCTTGCTAGACAGATTGGATAAATACTATGTTATGTCAAAACTATCTTCACGAAAAAAGACCTTTTATGGAACTTTAGATTTCGATTTTTATGAAACACAAAGTGACAAAAAAGTTTTGGAAAATATATTTAAAAAATCAAATGAAGTTAAGTTATTTAACTTTTATCAAGGTCTACCTATAACAGAAAAAGTAAAAGTTCTAAAATTTGATCAAGGACTAATACAGCTTAAAATTGACCCTATAAAATTTCCTTTTTACGAAAATGAAAAATTTACTTTTATTCAACACGATTTAATTCCAACAATCATAAAAGCTTCAATAATCAAAATTGAGCCAAACAAATCTCTAATGGTACTTGGAAATTTAGAATTTATAGACTCTTCTCCTGTAGAGAGAAGTGGTATAAGAGTTGAACCTGAACGCGATATATATACTTCTTTATCACTAAATAACAAAAAAATACTTGATGGAAATATAGCTTCCATTTCAGAAAACTCCATAGTGCTTAATGTAAAGCCAGAAAACATCAAATCTCTAAGTGAGCAACCACTTTGGAATACTGAACTAACTCTTCAATTTCAAATACCAACTAAAAAAAGCTTCTTAGCTATGATAAAAACAAAAGCACTAATTTATAGTATAGTTAATGACAAAATAGTCTTAAATATCATACCAAATAGACTTATAAAATCAAAACTTAGAAATTATATTTCACTAAGACAAAATGATGCTTTATCACGCCTAAAACAAGAGTTAAAAAAATTTAGCTAACAGGAAATTTTAGATAAAAAGTTGTTCCCTCTTTTAATTTGGAATCTATCTTAATGTCTATATTATAAGAACGACACACTGTTTTTACTATATCAAGTCCAATACCAAAACCACCTACATCTTTTGTTTTTCTCTCATACCTATCAAATATAGCTTTTTGGTCATCTTTAGCTATTCCAATTCCTCTATCTCTTATACTAAATATATGGTCTTTAAGAACTATATAAATTTCTGTTTTTGCATATGAATATTTCAAGGCATTTGATATAAGATTATTTATTACTTTTTGTATACGTGAACGATCCATATAAACCATAGTTAACTCTAAGCTACATACTATTTTATTACCTCTAATCCAAGCTATTTCATCGAAGAATTTTACACTATCTTTGATAAGCTCACTTAAGTCAAACTCTTCATCTATAATCTCATCTTTTTCATTAAAAGCTATAAAAGATAATGAATTATATATTTGAGATATAAGTTTTGCACTAATTGATATATGGTTTATTACTCTCTTATCTACTTCTGCTTTTGTTTTTAAAGATGAAACACTCATCATAAGAGCTGATACAGGAGTATTTATATCGTGAGCACTATCTCTAATAAAAGAGTTTAATTTCTCAACTCTAGCTTTTATAGGTGCAGTCAATTGTTTGCTTAGAAAAAAACCAACAAAACCAACAAAAATAAGAGATGCTATCACAACAAAAGTTATAAGCAATATAAGTTTAAACTTCTGCTTAGCTCCTTCACTACCTTCAACAACTATATAACTTATTCCTAAAAGTGGAGTTTCTAGCTTATCGATATGATACTCATGAGTATTGTTTTTATATGCTTTTTTAGAAAGATATACCTTTTTTGAATCAAGGTTTGAATAAACTACATTACCTTTTTCATCAAATAGACCTACACTAAGTGTTTTTGATGCAGCATTGAACTTATACTTTTTATTTTCCATTTGTGCATGCATTAGCTCTTTTTCTATCCACATAGCTTTATTTGACATCTCTATAGAGCATTGATTATCTATTGAAACTATCTCTTTATTATAATACAAAAATCCAATAATAGAGACTAAAACCATCGCTGAAAGTATATAAATAGCCAGAAAACTAACAAGTGCTTTTTTCTCTTGGCTACTCAAAGTAATACCCACTTCCTCTTATAGTTTGAATTCTCTCTTTTCCCAAAATATTTCTTAGATTTTTTATATAAACTCGTATAGTTGCATCACTAGGCATAGACTCATACTCCCAAAGATTTTGCATCATCTCTTCAGCAGAAACAACTCTCTTTTTATGACTACTTAGATATAAAAGTATCTCACACTCTTTATGTGCTATTTGAAACTCTTCTTCACCCATAACTAACCTATTTTTGGTAGGAATCAAGGTTATATTTATATCAAGATTTATTTTTTCATCACTCTCAATAGAAAACCTTTTTTTTATGTTATTTATACGTAAATCTAACTCTTCTAAATCAAAAGGTTTTTTTATATAATCATCACAACCACTCTCAAAACCATTTTTTATGTGGGCAGTATCTTGATATGCTGTTATTACAATAGCAGGTATTGTATTGTTATATTCTCTTAAAATTTTGAGTACATCAAGTCCACTCTTTTTAGGTACATTTATATCAAATAAGAATAGGTCAAACTTACTCTGACTAGCCTCATCCAAAGCACTCTCACCATCTTCTACATGTATAACATTGTAGTTTGACTCTTCTAGATAGTGAGTAAGTATATCTGAAAGTATCGGGTCATCTTCTAAGAGTAAAATTTTCATTCTTTTCCTTTAGAGATATTATATACTCTTTTCGTGTAGTCTTTGTTACGCCAACAGACCATTTTTCACTTGAATATATACCTCTTCACCCTTTAAAATCTTTACTATTTCAAGAGCAAAACTTATAGCAGTTGCTGGTCCACGTGAAGTAATTATGTTACCATCTATTACTACATCTTGAGTATCTATATAACCCTCAATACCAGTAAACTTCTCAAAACTAGGATAGTTTGTATGATTCTTACCATCAAGTACACCAGCCTCTTTTAAAGCCCAAGGAGCTGCGCAAATAGCTGCTATTTTTTTGTTCTTTACATGCAAAGCTTTTATTATACTTTTAACTTTTTCACTCTTTGCTAGATACTCAGATCCAGGAAGTCCACCTGGAAGAACTATCATATCTAATAAATTTACATCTACCTCATCTAAAAGTGTATCAACAATCACTTTTAGTTTTGTATTTGCTCCTTGGACATTAAGTTCATCTAATCCAGCTACTACTACTTCTATATCTGCACGATTTAAAATATCTATGATACTCATAGCTTCTATCTCTTCAAAGCCTTTTGCTAATGGTACTAAAACTTTTGACATATGAACCTCCAAAGTTTATATTTCAACGTCAATTATACCTTTTTTTAGCAAATCTTCTAGTGAATTTGCAAAAAACTCCTCTACATTTTTCTTACTTTGTCCACTCATCTTAGCTATCTTTTTTATAGCTTTTTTACTTGAGTATTTTTTTAACTCTCTTAAAAATATATACATTATCTCTGAAATTTCAATAAAAAGAACTCTATATTGATAAAAATCGTAATAACCCAATAGATAAAACTCACCTTTTTGCTCAAAATTATCTTGCTCAAAAACTCTATATTTTAGTTTTTTCAAAACAGCACTTTTACTCAAAACATAACTATTTTTATATGAAAATTTATCTTGTTTTTTATTTTTATAATTTTTCATCATAAGTTTTACTTCAATCCACTCAAACCATAAAAGTTCATCTACAAAAACTATCTCTCTAAACTT
>CAZIAJ010000188.1:942-4216 GCA_964537565.1 uncultured Sulfurospirillum sp. | reverse complement strand
CAGGGAGACATTTAAGTTATTATTACAAAAATCTTTTGAAAAAAGTGATGAGGAGCAACTGGAAACTTCCAATTTGATAATTGAGACGCATAATAAAAAGATAAGATAAAATGTTTTATGGTGAAAAAAGTGGAAGAAAGTTATTTTAAAAAAGATGGACATTTAAATAGTCTTGGTATTTCTCTATGTGCAGACGCCGTTTTGGATATGATGGAAGAAACGTTACCCGAAGAAGTAAAAGTACACATTACCTTATGTGATGAGTGTAAGGTTGATATTGAAGAGTTGATAGAGGTTGTTAAAACAGGGGATATAATGTCTTGGGAGTTTCCGGTTTTCCGAGCTCCCAAATTAAATAACAAAAATAATAGTAAACGTTTTAATAAGTCTTTGTTTTGGGCGGCGGCAATTTTTTTATTTTTGTTAATAATTACAAAAAATTCTTGGCAATCTATATTTTTTTTTAATAATAAAAACTTTATAAACTATGAGCTTAACCAAGAGATGGAAGATTTGGTTCGAGATGTTTATCGTTCTAAATCGGTAATTATAAAAAAACCAAAGCTAAATGAGGTCGTGGACAATCCGGTGGAGTTAAGATGGACCAATACAAAGGGTAAGCCAAGTACGATCGTTTTATTAGATAGTAATGGCCGTATTGTTTTTACCGAATTAACTTCAGACACAGTTCTTGTTATTAAAAAAATATTAGAACCTGCTCAATATTATTGGAAAATTGAAAATGAAGAAGAACTTTTGGCGATAGGAAAATTTAAAGTGGCTAAACCATAGTTTGGTGGAGAAGTTATGAATGTCTCTAAAACACCATGTTACCTTATTATATTTCTTCTTAGCAGTATTACACTTACATATTCTCAAGCAGTCAATATAGGTCAAGCCAAAGATACAGTAATTGCTTTTGAGTATTTAAAACGGGCGAAACAATATAAAAATGCTGCACTTTTAGATAGTGCGGACATATATTATAAAAAGTCTCTCAAAATTTATTTAAACACAAAAAAGCAACTAAAAGTAATAGTCTGTTATCTTGGTCTGGCAGATATTTTGATAAAAAAGACAAAATATGATTCAGCCATGGATTCCTTAAATAAAGCGTTAATATTGGCAAGTTCGGAAAAGGAAAAAAATGAAATTATAATTTCAGATATTTATAATTTACAAGGAAATGCAAAGCTCTTTGACGGTAAAACAGATGAGGCCATGGTATACTATAAGAATGCATTAAGTATAAGAAAAAAAAACCTAAGTGCTAATAGCCTAAAAATTGCTGACAGTTATCATAACATAGGTAATATCTATTATTATAAAGGAAATAGTGATCAGGCTTTGATTGAATATAATAAAGCACTGGCAATCAGGTTAAAAACATTAGGAGAAAACCATAAAAGAGTTGCTCAGACATATAATAATATCGGAGTGATTTATAGAAATAAAAACGAATATGACAAGGCCCTACACTCTTATATTAAAGCATATAAAATTTTTAAGAAAGTTTTGGGTGAAAAGCACCCATCTTTGTCATTAAATTTAAATAATATTGGAGATATCTACACCTATAAAGGACAATATGATGAGGCATTGTTCTACTACAACAAGGCATTGAAAATTGCGACTGTTGTATTTGGTGAAATACATTTAAGCGTAGCTCAGTCATTGGAAAATATTGCAGTTGTCTATTTTTATAAAGGTTATCTTGATAGGGCATTGGAGTATGAATTAAGGGTGAAGGTAATAAGAGAAAGACTACTTAGAGCGAACCATAAGGATCATGCACAAACCTATACCATTCTTGGGGCAATTTATCATGAGAAAAAAGATTTTGACCATGCAATAGCAATACTTAAAAAAGGTTTGCAGTTTTTATATAACGACTCTGGAAATCCCATTACATCTCCATATCTTATATATAATAATATCGCAACAAATTATTATGACAAGAAAGACTACACCAAAGCATTAAAATACTATAAAAAAGCAAAAAAAGCATGCCAAAAGAGTAGGGGTGATATTAATCCTGCTATGGCGACAATATTTAATAATATTGGACTTATTTACTCAGATCTAGGCTTATATGATAGTGCTTTAGTTTTAATAGAGAAGTCTCTAGAAATGAGAAAAAAACTGTTTAAGAATGATCATCCGGATATGGCGTTTGAAAATTATGCCAATATAGGAACCATTTTTCAACGAAAAAAAAATCTGGGGAAAGCACTTAAATATTTTAATATAGGTATAAACCTTGCGCTTAAGTTAAAGGAAAAGAACGCAGGACTCGCAGAACTTTATATAAAAGTATCAGATATAGAACGGCACCAAGGGAATGAAGACCGGGCATTAAGCTCTATTCAAAAGGCTTTAGATATTCTAAATTCTATACCCAAAGTCGAGTTAAGTCCAGATATGGACTTTTCTTTTTCAATGAATAAGCGGCTTATGTTAAGAGCCTTGATGGGCCGTGTAGAGATATTAAATCATAGTTATATTAAAACAAAAAAAACGGAATATGTCAACTATGCATATTCAACAGTAAAGCTAGCTTTAAAACTTCTAGAAAGATTGCAAGTCGGATATAGTTATGAAAGTGCGAAGCTAACATTAGCAAAAGAAAGTCATAAGCTATATGAGTTAGCTATAAGGACAGTTTTATATCTTAATAAAATAAAAAAAGAAAAATTTTATTTAAAAGAAGCCTTTAAGTTTTCGGAAAAAAGTAGGTTAAATATATTAAGACAATCGAAACAAGAGTCGAAAGCACGCCGATTTTCGGGAATACCTGATAGTATTCTGATTAAAGAAAAAGAACTTCGTACGGATATGGCCTATTATGAAATTGAATTACAAAAGGCATATAGCAAGCCACTTCAGGATACAAGTAAAATAAAGTATCTTGAAGACAAAAGTTTTACTATTAGAAGTTCCTATGAGAAAATTTTAAAAAGTTTAGAAAAGAACTATCCAAATTACTATAACTTAAAATATCAAAACAAATCTGTATCTGTTTCACAAATACAAAAAGTATTGGCGAAAGATGAAGTACTCCTAGAGTACATGATGGGAGATAGTATTCTATACCTGTTTTCAATAAGTACGGATAATTATATTGTAAGAAGCATACCGATAGAAGAAAATTTTAGGCAAGATTTGAAGAACCTGCTAAGTGGTGTAAAAAAGTATGATAAAACAGGAGTTATACAGTTGGCAAAGCGGTTTTATAATAAATTAATAAAGCCGATTAATGCACAAATAAAAACAA
>CAZIAJ010000188.1:0-932 GCA_964537565.1 uncultured Sulfurospirillum sp. | reverse complement strand
CGATAAAGATAATTTAAATAAGATAACATATTTAGTTGAAGAAAAAGAAATATTATATCATTATTCCGCTGGCTTTATGGCTCGGAAGGAAAAAATAAACTTGAGTACTTCTGGTTTTCTGGGCATTGCTCCTGTATTTGATGAAAAAAAGAATGCAACAGAATACTTTAAGACGATATTTGATTTTTTTAGATCAACAGACAGTACTCTAATAAGAAGTGTATCCATAAATGGAAAGACTCTGCTCCCCCTGAAATATAGCGCAGAAGAGGTACTTTCAATTGCAAAAATGTTTAGGGAAAAAGATAATTTTACTAATGTGTTATTGCGTGAAAAAGCCACTGAAAGAGCTTTTAAACAAAATATTACCCAAAAAAAAATTATTCATATTGCAACGCATGGCTTAATAAACAATGATCAGCCAATGCTATCTGGACTCGTTTTTGCACCTCCTAAAAATGAAAAAAAGGATATGGAAGATGGAGTTTTATATTCTGGTGAAACATATAACCTGAATATTGATGCAGACTTACTAGTTCTAAGTTCCTGTGAAAGTGGTTTGGGGAAATTGGTAAAGGGAGAGGGGGTCTTATCTTTAACGCGTGGTTTTTTCTTTTCGGGTGTAAACAATATTATTGTCTCGTTGTGGAAAGTTTCAGATAAAAGAACGTCCAGGCTGATGACCGAATTTTATAAATTTTTATTACAAGGATATCCCTACCCATCGGCACTTCGTTATGCAAAGATGAAAATGTTAAGCAACCCGATAGATTCTTTTCCCAGAAATTGGGCAGGTTTTATACTTTTAGGCCAATAAGTAACTAAGGGGGATATAAAAGTTTGTTTATTACAAGTTTTTAGGATATGTCAGTCTATAAGAGCCCATAAATAATTTTGTGTAAATACCTTTCGTTAGTAGTTCAAATTTACAC
>CAZIAJ010000187.1:0-4254 GCA_964537565.1 uncultured Sulfurospirillum sp. | reverse complement strand
TTTCTCAACAGATATGGAACGATTGTATTTTAAACTTTCAGACTCATATCAGTTATTTATCCCAATGCAGGCAGAATAAAATGAAATATACAGTAAATTTAAATGAAAAATCTTATACGGTTTTTATTGATGAGTTAGAAAAAATTAAGTTAGATACTAAAGTAACAGTTGTAACAAATCCAACGGTGAGTGCTTTGCATTTAGAAACACTTCTAAGTAAGATAGATGCTCTTGAGTGTCATGTAATTACAGTTCCAGATGGTGAGAAGTATAAAAACTTTGATACTCTAAATCAGATTTTAGAAGAGTGTTTTGAGCATAGACTTGATAGAAAATCAGTTCTGATTGCTCTTGGTGGTGGTGTTATTGGTGATATGACTGGTTTTGCAGCTTCTATTTATCAAAGAGGTATAGATTTTATTCAAGTTCCTACAACACTATTGGCACAAGTAGATGCTAGTGTTGGTGGAAAAACAGGGATAAACAATATGTATGGAAAAAATCTAGTTGGTTCTTTTTGGCAACCACGTGTGGTTTATTGTGAAACAGCTTTTTTGAAAACACTTCCCAAAAGAGAGTTTAGTGCAGGAGTTGCTGAAGTTATTAAAATGGCAGTTACTTTTGATAAAGATTTTTTTGAATGGCTGGAAAGTAACTCTTTACATGTAGAGACTAATTTACAATATGCTATAAAAGAGTGTGTTAAAATCAAAGCTGATGTTGTAAGTAGAGATGAGAGAGAAAATGGTATAAGAGCTGTTTTAAATTATGGGCATACTTTTGGTCATGTCATAGAAAATGAGACTAAATATAGTAAGTATTTACATGGTGAAGCTGTGGCTATTGGTATGGTTATGGCAAATAAGTTAGCACAAAAGTTAGGTCTGTTTACTCAAGAAGAGAGAATAAGAGTAGAACAACTTTTAAGTAAGTATGAACTACCAATAACTTATGAGATAAGATCTGTTGATAAATTTTATGAAGCTTTTTTCTTAGATAAAAAGAGTTTTAATCATAAGATTAAGTTTATATTACCAAATGGTATAGGTAATTTTTCTGTTCGTGATGATATAGAAAAAGAGTTGATTTTTTAATGAAAAAAGTATATTTTAAAACATTTGGATGTCGAACAAATATCTACGATACTCAGATAATGATACAAAATTTAAAAGACTTTGAAGTTACTAAAGATGAAAAAGATGCTGATTTAATAGTAGTTAACTCATGTACCGTCACAAATGGAGCTGATAGTGGAGTTAGAAGTTATATAAATGGTGCCAATAAAAGAGGAGCCAAAGTTATTTTAGCTGGTTGTGGAGCTTTTTCTAAAGGTGAAGACCTTTTTAAAGATAAAAAGGTTTTTGGTGTTATGGGACACTCTGAAAAAGAAAATATCAATAAACTGCTAAATGAAAAAAAACGATTTGTTGAAATGGGAGATTTAAATTCACTAGAAAAAACAATAGTAAGTGATTACCTCGGAAAAAGTAAAGCTTTTTTAAAGATACAAGAGGGGTGTAATTTTAGATGTTCATACTGTATAATCCCTTATGTACGTGGAGATGCTAGAAGTCAAGATGAAGAGCTGATACTAGAACAAGTTCGCAAACTTGCTTTAAATGGTTATGGTGAGTTTGTATTGACAGGTACAAACATAGGGAGTTATGGACAAGATAAAAGATCTAGTCTTGGAAATTTAGTCAAAAGAATCTCACAAATCAGGGGTGTAAGACGTATAAGGCTTGGAAGTATTGAGCCTATTCAGATAGATGATAGCTTTAGGGAGATTTTAGGTGAGCCCTGGTTAGAAAAACACTTGCATTTGGCACTTCAACATACAAGTGAAGAGATGTTAAGACTTATGCGTAGAAGAAACAATGTTAAACGAGATTTAGAGTTATTTGAAGAGCTTAGTAGTCTTGGATATGCATTGGGTACAGATTTTATTACGGGGCATCCTGGTGAGAGTGAAGAGATTTGGAGTGAAGCATATGAGACTTTAAAAAGATTTCCATTGACTCATATACACTCTTTTGTCTACTCAAAACGAGATGGAACTCCAAGTGCTACTATGAAACCTGAAGTTAGAGGGGATGTTGCAAAACAGAGATTAAAAGATATAGAAGCCTTAGTTGTTCAAAAAAATTATGAATTTAGAAAAAAATATAAAGTTCCTTTAGAGATTTTGGTTGAAGAGAAAAAAGATGGTTTTTTTGTAGGGGCTGACCAATTTTATAATAAAATATATATAAAATCAGATAGAGACATACTAAAAGAGTGGGTTTCTATAGATAACTATGATGTACAAGAAGAGGGTAATTATGCTAAATTTCAAATCTAAAAAGTTAATGGTATCTTTGATGGCACTGTCTATCATAGTTTTACTTGTATTAGTAGCTCTTTTAAGAGATAATACCAGAGCAATTGATTTTAAAATGTATGAGACACTTTTAAAGACAAACAGTATACAAAAGGCTCAATTAGAGTTTGACGAAGTTATTTTGTTTACAAGTGATGGAAAATACAGTATTGTAAAAGATGGTATAGATATAAAAGAACTTTTGAAAAATGTTCCTGTTGAAACTATCAAAGATAATCCAATTGTAAGAGATTTGATTGTTATTGGGCTATTTTTTCTTATGATTTTTGGTTTAGTTATTTATGGTAGAAAAAAACGTGAGAGTGATTTAAAAAAAGAGCAAGAAGAGAAGTATAGTGCTTATGCAAATGCAGGATTTACTCAAACAATTATAAAACCTACAACATCAAAGTATAAGTTTTCGGATATTGCTGGAATCAATGAAGTAAAAGAAGAACTTCAAGAAATAGTAGATTTTTTAAAAAGCTCAGAAAAATATAAAAAGATGGGGATTACTCTTCCAAGGGGAGTTTTGCTAGTAGGTCCTCCTGGAGTTGGAAAAACACTTATAGCTAAAGCCGTTGCTGGTGAAGCAGAAGTGCCATTTTTTTATCAAAGCGGTGCTAGTTTTGTTCAGATTTATGTAGGTATGGGAGCAAAAAGAGTACGTGAACTTTTTTCATATGCAAAAGCAAATGCACCATCAATTATTTTTATTGATGAGATAGATGCAGTTGGAAAAGCAAGAGGTGGTATGAGAAATGATGAAAGAGAATCAACTCTAAACGAGCTTTTAACCCAAATGGATGGTTTTGAAGATAGTAGTGGAGTTATTGTTATTGGGGCAACTAATAAGATAGATGTTATAGATGAAGCACTTCTGCGTTCTGGTCGTTTTGATAGACGTGTTTTTATCCCTATGCCAGATATTGCTGATAGAATTAAGATACTTAGTATCTATCTTAAAGGAAAGCCATTTGAGGGAGATGTTAAAAATATAGCAAAAATGAGTGTTGGTTTTAGTGGGGCAGCACTTGCAACACTTGTAAATGAAGCAGCTATAAATGCTTTACGAGAAGATAGAGAAAGTATAAATGAAGAAGATTTTATGGCTGTACGTCAAAAAGTACTTTTAGGAAAAAGAAAAGTACTAAATTTTTCAGATGAAGAGAAAGAGATTCAATCACACTATCAAGCGGCAAAAGCACTTTGTGCATATTGGTTTGAGATTGATTTTGATAAGATTACAATAGTAAATGATAGACTAAAAGATCTTGATATGGAGATTGAATCAAAAACTCAGATGTTCTCAAAGATAAAAGTTTATCTTGCAGGAATCGCAATAACTAAAATCAAATACAATGAAACCTTTTCAAACTCAACAGATGATTTATTTCGTGCAAGAGAGATAGCAAAAAACATGAGTGAACTTTATGGAATGGGAAGAGGACTTGTTCCTTATCCTGATGATGTAGCAAGCATTCTAAATGAAGCAAAAGATGAAGTAGAAAAATTTTTACTTGGTATGAGTGCACCACTTGAAAAAGTCTCAAAAAAACTTTTTGAAGAAGAGAGTATAAGTAAAATACAGATCAAAGAGATAGTTGATGAGATATTTTAGTGGCTTTTGTTTAGAAAATGAGAGTGAGCTTTTTAGAGAGTTTACATGTAAAGGTGATTTTTGTATTGTTGGCTTTAGTTATGGTGCTCAAAAGGCATTTGAATATGCTTTTACATGTAAAGAACGAATTGATAAGCTCCAACTAATCTCACCTGCTTTTTTTATGGATAAGAGTGAAAAATTTAAAAAGTTGCAAACAATATCTTTTAGAAAAGATTCTGATTTGTACTGTAAAAATTTTTTAAAAAATGTTACATGTAAAAATATTTTACAG
>CAZIAJ010000186.1:0-4288 GCA_964537565.1 uncultured Sulfurospirillum sp. | reverse complement strand
GACTTTAATGATATAATTATTGTGCTTGGAAGCAAATCTGATATTAAAAAATTTAAAAAGGCAATAGAGTGAGTATAGCTGTAATTGGTGCAGGAAAATGGGGACAAGCAATACACTTCTCAATAAGCAAAAACTTTACATGTAAGATAACTTCTAGAACAAAAAAAGATATAAAAAATTTTGTATCACTTGATGAAGCTTTAGAATGTGACTATCTAATAATAGCACTCCCTGCACAGATTATTAGAGAGTGGTTACAATATAATTTTAAATTCAAGAACCAAAAGATTTTAGTTGCAGCAAAAGGTATAGAAAAAGGTACAGGCTCCTTTTTAAATGATATTTATAAAGAGTTTATACCTCAAGAAAATCTATCTTTTCTTTCAGGACCATCTTTTGCAGCTGAAGTTATAAAATCTCTTCCTACTTGTTTAGTAATAAACTCATCAAATCAAAATCTTGCTGATAAATTTGCCTCATTTTTTCCAACATTTATAAAAACTTATACTTCTTGTGATGTTATAGGTGCTGAGATATGTGGAGCTTACAAAAATGTGTTAGCAATTGCTAGTGGTATTTGTGATGGATTAAAATTAGGAAACAATGCAAGAGCTAGTTTGATTTCTCGTGGATTGATTGAAATGAGGAGATTTGGAAAGTTTTTTGGAGCTGAAGATGAAACATTTTTAGGACTTAGTGGTGCAGGTGATCTTTTCTTGACTGCTTCAAGTGTTCTATCTCGTAACTATAGGGTTGGATTTGCTTTAGCAAATGATAAAAAGTTAGATGATATTTTAATTGAACTTGGAGAGGTTGCAGAGGGAGTTTTTACAACAGAAGCAATCTTAGAACTTTCAAAAAAACATAATATTTATACGCCAATAGCAAGTGAAGTTGCCTTAGTATTAAAAGGTAAATCACCAAAATTAAGTTTAAAAGACCTCTTGTTATAATGAGATATTTTTTAGTTTTTTTACTTTTATTTTCATCTTTATTTGCAAAAGCCCCTTCTTTGGAAGAGATGGTTGGTCAGATGATTATGGTGGGTGTTGGTGGTAGTAAACCTAGTGATAAGTGGGTAAAACAGTTAAAAACTGATATTCAAAATGGTAAAATAGGTGGTGTAATTTTGTTTGCCACTAATATAGATAGCCCTAAAAAACTAAAAGAATTGACTCTGTTTTTATCAAAAACAGAGTCAAAATATCCACTTTTTATAGCTATCGACCAAGAGGGTGGAGAGGTACAAAGATTAAGTAAAAAAAATGGTTTTCATGACTATCTTTCTGCATATGATATGCAAAAAAAGAAAACTCTTTTAGAGAGTTATATGATATATAAAAACTTAGCAGATGAGCTAAAAGAGTATGGATTTAACATCAACTTTGCTCCAGTAGTTGATTTAAATATAAATCCAAACTCACCGGTAATAGGAGCAAAACAAAGAAGTTATTCTGTCGAAGAAGAGATAGTTATAGCTTATAGTAGTGAGTTTTTAAGAGCACAAAAAGATGCAGGTATAATTAGTGTTTTAAAGTATTTTCCAGGATATGGAAGTGCTTTAGCTGATTCACACAAACATATTACTGATGTAAGTAAAACATGGCAATATAACGAGTTAAAACCATATTATGATTTTATAAAATATAAAAAAGTAGATGCAATAATGGTAGGACATATTAATCTTGATAAATTTGACAGGATATATCCTGCTTCATTATCTAAAAAAACTATAACAGGAGTTTTAAGAGAGCAGTTAAAGTTTGATGGTGTAGTTTTTAGTGAAGATATGAATATGAAAGCTATAATCGATACATATGGTTTTAAAGAGAGTGTAATAATGGCAATAAATGCGGGAGTTGATATACTTGTATACTCTAGTTATTTTACAAAAAAATCAAGTGTTGTAAATGAAGTAACGAAAATTATAATCGATGCAGTAAAAAATAAAATAATAGATATAAAAACAATAGAAAATTCGTTTAATAGAATTAAAGGTTTAAAAAATGGTATTAATTAAAAATGCAAAGTTAGCAAACTTAGATAAAAAAGACGTTTTAGTGATAGATGGAAAAATTGGAAAGATTGAAGATACAATAGAGATAACAGAAAATGTAAGACTTATTGATGCAAAAAATTGTTTTTTATTACCTGGTTTAGTAGATTTAAATGTAAGATTAGCAAACTCTATATTAAATCGTAACTCTTTAAAAAAGCTTACTAAAACAGCATTGAAAGGTGGAGTTACAACAAGTCTTATTATGCCAGATTTTACACCAAGATTAGATAATTCAACTCTTTTAGATCATTTTAAGATAAAAGCTCAAATTGAAGAGTGTGATTTACATGTAGCAGCCCCTTTATCAAATGAAGAGGATAGATTAAACAATATAGCAACTCTATTAGATAATGGAGCAACAGCAATTTGGACAACATCATCATGTAATGCCAATATACTAAAACGTGGATTTCAATATGCAAGAATGAAACAAGCACCAATTTTTTGTAGATGTTATAATGAAAACTTATCTGATAGTGGAGTTATGAATGAGAGTGAACTCTCTTTTAGACTTGGTCTTCCTGGTATTTCAAAAGTTTCAGAAAATTCAGAAGTAGCAAAAATTGCAGAGATATCTTTGATAAATAATACAAAAATTATATTTCAATCACTCTCTACAAAACGATCTATTAACATAATAAGAGATATAAAAAAGACTAATAAAAATATCTATAGTGAACTCTCAATCCACCATCTTTGTAAAACTGAAGATGCTTGTGATGGATTTAACACATACGCTAAGATTTTTCCACCTCTTAGAGATGAAAATGAGAGAATGGCTATGATGAGTGAGCTTGCTCTAGGCAATGTTGATATACTTACAAGTGCACATTCTCCAAAATCTGTAGGTTATAAAGATGTTGCTTTTGAAGATGCTGAGTTTGGAATAGGCTCTATAGAAGAGTATCTATCACTGTGTTATACATATCTTGTGAAGAGTGAGATTATAGATATGCAAAAACTTAGTGAATTATGTTCTTTGAATCCCTCACTTATAATTGAGCAAGAAGATATTGGTAAGATTGAAGTTGGATATAGAGCAGATATGGTTATATTTGATGAAAAAGTATCTAAAAATGTACAAGATAAAACATCTCTTTATAATGGAGATACACTTTATGGTGAAGTAAAAAAAGTTTTTAAAGATGGAGTAATTGTTGAATCGTAAGATGAGTGTAGAGGGAGTTTTTTATCCTGATAATTCTAAAGATATATTAACATCATTTGATTATTTTAATGATATCGTTTCAAAACAGTTTACTTTTCTTTTGTATAATAAAAAAATAAAAGCACTTATTGTCCCACATGCTGGTTATATGTACAGTGGTTTTAGTGCAAATCTAGCTTATCGTAATGTTAAAACAAATCCCACAAGAGTTGTTGTTATTGGACCAAGTCATACAAATGCTTTTGAAGGTATGAGTTTAAAAGAGTATGAGTTTTATGAAACACCTTTAGGAGATGTTAAAACAGATTATGAGTATATTAGATTTTTAAAAACTAAGTTTCATTTTGTTTCTTATGAGCATAAAGAGCATAGTACAGAAGTACAATTTCCTTTTGTAAAACACTATTTTCCTCAGGCAACTTTAGTAGAGGTTGTTTATGGAAAAAATGCAGATTTAAACTCTGTTATAGAAGAAGTTATGCAAGAAGAGGATACATTACTTTTGATAAGTACTGATTTAAGTCACTTTTATAATCAAAAAAAGGCAAATGAATTGGATTCTAATTGTATTAGAGGTATAGAAAAACTTAATCTTGATTTACTCAAAAAGGGAGAAGCTTGTGGTATGCAAGGAGTAGTTTCACTTATAAATGTAGTTAAGAAAACTGGCTTACATATAAAGAGTATAGATTATAGAACTAGTGGTGATATAACTGGTGATATGGATAGAGTAGTTGGTTATTATAGTGCGATTGTATATAAAGGAAAAATTTGAAATTAACACAATATAGGCTTATTTTTATAGTATCAATGTTTTTTGTACTTTTTGATAACTATTCATTTTTTCAAAATGTTTTAAAAGTTTATCCGATAGAGCAAAATAGTTATTATGTCATCTCTGTAGGGGTTTTATTATTTAGTTTCTTAGTTCTATTTTTTACATTTTTAAGTTCTCGTTATACAACAAAACCAATTTTAATTTTAACACTTATGACTTCTTCTTTTACTAGCTATTTTATGAATACTTATCATATTATAATTGATGATAGTATGATACGAAA
>CAZIAJ010000185.1:0-4300 GCA_964537565.1 uncultured Sulfurospirillum sp. | reverse complement strand
GTGTAGTTGTACTAAGCTATTACATGTATAAACAAGTAAATAAAACAGCTACCTCATCTAGGATAAGTTGCCAAAAAGAGGTAGCAACTTTTGAACGAGTTTATAAACCCAATGATATAAAACTTGTTCAAGCAGAGATAAAAAATGGTAGTATAAAAGTTCATTCGTCAGTACAAAAAGCTCACTATTCAAGAAGTAAACTTTTTGATTATGTAAAGTTGTCAGATATGGATAAAGTTGTAGATGAGGTTTTAAAAAAATATCATACTATTAGTAAAGAGACAGAGAAACATTTAGGGATTACTTATTATATTTATGAGAATGATGTAAATGATCCAGGTAAGAAAACAGCAAGAAGTAAACTTTATGCTGGTTATGTAGTGTTTCAATTTTATAATAAAAAACAAGAGCTTATTTACCAAGTACAAATTGATTTTATGGATAAAAAAGGGGCAGATATACCTAAGAGGATAGAGTGCTCCATCAAATCATTTATGACACTTAAATAGTATGAAGATTAATTTGGTATAATTGATAATAAATTATATTTAGGGGATAAAATGAAATTATTGTTGATTGGTGCTGGCAATATGGGTGGAGCTATGCTTCAAGGATTGCACGTGTATGATATTACTGTAGTTGAAGCATATAAACCAAGAATAGATAAATTAAGAGAATTATTTCCAAATATAAAAGTAGTAGATTCGATACCAAATATTGATGGTTTTATAGTTATTTTGGCTATAAAGCCACAATCTTTAAACTCTCTAAAGATAGAAGGTTGTGCAGATGGGCTTATATCTATACTCGCAGGAGTTACACTTGAAACACTTAAATCTAAGATAGAATCCAAGTCTTATGTCAGAGCTATGCCAAATATGGCAGCACTTGTACAAAAATCTGCGACTTCTCTTTGTGGAGATAAAGATTTAAAAGATATTGCCATAGATGTTTTAAGTTCAATAGGAAAGTGTTTTTGGTTAGATAGTGAAAATGAACTAGATATTGCAACAGGCCTTGCAGGTTCAGCTCCAGCATGGATAGCTCTTGTTGCAGAAGCACTTAGTGATGGAGCAGTTAATTTAGGATTGAAGAGGGATGTGACTTACAAGTATGTTGCCCAGCTCTTTGAAGGTGTTGGAAAAGTTTTACAAAATGAACATCCTGCAATTTTAAAAGATAAAGTGACTTCACCAAATGGTACAACTATAGCAGGCATTACAAAACTAGAAGAGGGTGGTGTTAGAGATAGTTTTATAAAAGCTATGGAAGCATCATATGAAAGAGCAAAAAAACTTTCATAAGTATTAAGTTATAATAATAGGATTAAATGCTTTAGAAGCGACCAATACATCATCGCCAATGCTCATACTTTTTACTTCTTCTTTTGTTGCAACTACTTTTGTTAAGTTGTTTTGTATGAGTAGAGTTACTATGAAAATGGTATCAGATTTTTCAATTTTCATAATTTTGGCTGAGAATTTAAATTTTCCACTAATTTGAGAGTTTTCGAAAAGTATATCTGTATTTCCCTTTTTTTTGATTTTCCCATCATCAATAACGATAACATTTGAAGCAAGTTTATATACTTCAGCTATATCATGACTAATCATAAGTGTTGTTAGATTTAGTCTTTTATGTATCTGTTCTATATCATTTTGTAGTTGAATTCGCATTGTGCTATCTAGTGCTGAAAGTGCTTCATCTAAAAGAAGAAGTTTTGGTTTTTTTGCCACTGCACGAGCAAGAGCTACTCTTTGTTTTTGTCCACCAGATAGTTGTTCAGGATATTTATTTTGCAAATTATTAAGTTCTACGATATCCAAAAGTTCTCTTAAAAATTGTTCATCTTTATTAGTTTCTGCAAATTTTAGATTTTCTATAACCGTCATATTTGGGAATAGTGCATAATCTTGAAAAACAAAACCAATATCTCTTTGTTGTGGTGCTAAGTTTATTTTTTTATTAGAATCAAACCAAATTTTATTGTTTATTTTTATATATCCGCTATTAGGAGTGTCTAACCCACTAATAAGCCTTAAAAATGTAGTTTTACCAGAACCAGATGCACCAAAAATAGCAGTTAATAAATTAGTCGGAATAGTTGTTTTAAAATGAAAAGAAGCATTTTTAAAACTCTTCTTTATATCTATATCTATCATTTTAAAACTCCATTAAATTTTCTATTTATACTATATACTAAAAATAGTATAGAAAATGAGATTACAAAAAGAGTTATAGCATATTGATTTGCTAAGTCATAATTTAGAGCTTCTACTTCATCATAAATAGCAATACTTGCTAGTCTAGTTTCTCCTGGTATATTACCACCAACCATTAGAACTACACCAAATTCCCCAACAGTATGTGCAAAAGTAAGTACAATTCCTGTTAGTAGAGAGTTTTTTATATTGGGTAATTGAACATATATGAGTGTTTGAAATTTTGATTTACCAAGTATATAAGAAGCTTCAATTATAGATCTTGGAAGTGATTGTAATCCTGATTGGATAGGATGAATCATAAAAGGAAAACTAAAAAGAATTGAGCCTATAAGGATACCTTCAAAACTAAGAACAAGTCTTATATCAAACCATTTTTCTATAAAGCTACCAATGGCACTACTTGGACCTAAAAAGATAAGTAAGTAAAAACCTATAACTGAGGGAGGAAGTACAAGAGGCATACTTACAATAGTTTCAATAATAGGCTTTAGTTTAGATTTAGTAGAAGAGATCCAAAGTGCAATAGGAATTCCAATAAAAAATAGTATAATAGTGGTTATAAGAGCTACTTTTAAAGTAAGTAACATAGTTTCTAAAAACATTTAATTACCCTCATTTATAAGTGAGATTTCATTTGCTTTTATAAGGGCTATCACTTCCATATTTTTTTTTAAATCAAGTCTTTTAGAGGAGTTTGCAGTAATAATAGATGTAATTTGAACATCTTTACATGTAAGCAATATTTTTGTAAGTATTTTTCCATTTTCAAGCTCTTCTATTTTACATGTAAGTTGATTTGCCATACTTATATCCCCAAGATTTGTTAAGGCTATGGCAACTTCAGTTTCTTTAAAAGCAACTGTGATTTTCTGCCCAACTTTTAGATAGCTACAACTTTTAGGAGTATCTATGACAACTGTTCCAAGTGTAGTATATGGAGTTTTTATATTTACTAATGATATACCTTCGTGTGAAGTTATTTGACTTATATTTCCTATTAGTTTATTCATGGAACTATATAACCATTTCTTTTTAATATTTTTTGACCATTTTCTGAAAAAATAAAGTGATAAAAATCTAAAGATATTTTTTTGTTTTTTTTGTATCCATGTGTCAGTATAACAATACCTTGTTTTATAGGAGAATAGTCATTTTTATCTATCTCTTTCCATCTTCCTTTTGTTTTCATTTTAGGAGATAGTACAACTGATTTGGCTGTAATTCCGATATCTGCTGAGCGTGAATATATATATTGATTTGTTTGTGAAACACTTTCACCAAAGACAATTTTTGAATAAATATCTTTTTTTATATAAAGTTTTTCCAGTACTTTTAAACTTTCAACTCCATAAGGTGCATTTTTAGGGTTTGGAATTGCAATCTTTTTAATTTTTTCATCATTTAATTTTTTTAAATCTATATCTATATTTTTATTTAAACTCCATAGCACAAGTGTTCCAAATGCGTATACTTTTGGTTCAGTTGTTGCAAGATTTTTTTTATAGAGATATGTAGGGTATTTCATATTTGCAGATAAAAACATATCAAATGGAGCACCATGTTCTATCTGTGCAGTCAGTTTCCCAGATGATGATACAATAGGTATGATTCTGATATTGCTTTTTTTCTCATATGCAGTTGCTATTTCATCAAATGCAAAACGGACATTTGCTGCAACAGCAACTTTCAATGAATCTGCAAAAAGTAATGATGTGAAAAATAGATATAAAATAAGTTTAATATACATGTAAAAATCTTGTCCTATTTTTTTATATAGAATTGCAAATTAATCTTCATCATCTCTATACATAAATTTAAAAGGAATTCTAACTATTTTAGGTTTATAACCAGTAAATCCACCCCATATAGCGACTAAAAGAAGTTGTAGCCAAAGAGGTGCACCTAAAAGTGCTGAACCATAAAAGATTGTTAAACTAACACCTATAATAATCATAAAATCAATTATAGTATCTACAGTTTTTGTTGTGCTACTTTTTGCCATATAAAACCTTTTTAATAAGTGAAATAATTATAATAACTAAAAATAGATTAAATTGTTATTTTTTATATAATAT
>CAZIAJ010000184.1:0-4316 GCA_964537565.1 uncultured Sulfurospirillum sp. | reverse complement strand
GTTCAGTGCTCAGCGCGACCGATGCGATGTTCCCGCAAAGCGGGGACATCGCATCTATTTATTCAACGAACATTATATCACACTTAGCTCTGTATTTGACAATTAACTAACACAAAAAATGTTCGTTGATTTGTTAAAAATATTTCAAATTGCAATATTTTTAGGTATTTTTTGTTTTTTCTACTATTATTCTTAAATATTTTTATGTTCTTTTATTGCTTTACATGTAAATAACAGGACAAAATGTCTGGTATTTGTAGAAAACTGTATTAAAAGGACATAGTGTCCCTTAAGAAAAAGGTTTTAGCATGGAAGTTAAAAAGAAGTTATTGGATGTTGTTAGAGATAAGATTAGAGTTAAACACTATAGTCTTTCAACAGAAAAAACTTACATTCATTGGATAAAATGTTATATTTTATTTCATAATAAAAAACATCCTATCGATATGGGCAAAGATGAGATAGAAGAGTATCTTACAAGCCTTGCTGTTAAGAACAGAGTCTCTCCTACTACACAAAATCAAGCATTTTCAGCGATACTTTTTTTGTATAAAGAAGTCTTAGGCATAGATATGAGCGAGTGGAATATCCAAGCTTTAAGAGCACAGGAAAGGAAACATATACCCGCAGTATTAACTAAAGAAGAAGTTTTTAAGATTATCGAGAATATAAATGGTGTATATAATCTTGTAGTATCTTTGATGTATGGTTGTGGACTTCGCATGAAAGAGGTACTAAATCTTAGAGTAAAAGATATAGATTTTGGTTTTGATAAAATATATATTTGGGATAGCAAATCGCTCAAAGATAGGACTATACCTTTACCTCAAAAGTTAAAAACTAGACTTTTTGTTCAAATAGAAGAGATTTTAAAACTTCATAAACAAGATTTAAAAGATGGATACGGAAGTGTTTATATGCCATTTGCAATGGAAAAAAAATACCCAAATGCAAAGTATGAAAATAAATGGCAATTTTTATTTCCCATGACTAAAGTAAGTAAAGACCCAAGAAGTGAGACTATAAGAAGGCATCACATTCATGAAAAAACATTGGGACGCAACATAAAACAAGCTGCACAAAAAGCAAATATAAACAAAAGGGTAACATCACACATATTTAGGCACTCGTATGCAACACATCTGTTGCAAGCAAGGATTGACATTAGGACTATTCAGGAGTTGCTTGGGCATAGGAGTGTTGAAACAACTATGGTCTATACTCATGTGGTATCTCAAATAAATAAGACGAAAGTTTTAAGTCCTTTAGATTTCTAAAGAACATTTTCAAACATAAAATGATAAAATCATAATACAAAATAAGGAACAAAAAATGGAAATTGATGAGAAGAAGAAAAAAGCATTAGATTTAGCAATAAAACAGATAGATAAAGCATTTGGCAAGGGTACGTTGGTTCGCTTGGGTGAGAAAAATATCGAACCTATAGACTCTATTAGTACAGGATCTCTTGGGCTTGATATGGCTTTGGGTATTGATGGAGTTCCAAAGGGTAGGATTATTGAGATTTATGGTCCTGAAAGTTCTGGTAAGACTACTTTGGCTCTTCAAATTACAGCTCAAGCTCAAGCTCAAGGAAGTATCTGTGCATTTGTAGATGCTGAACACGCCCTTGATGTGAAATATGCTGGTAACCTTGGTGTTGATACGGACAATCTTTTAGTTTCTCAGCCAGATTTTGGTGAGCAAGCGCTAGATGTTGTTGAGACTCTTACACGTAGTGGAGCAGTTGATTTGATAGTTGTTGATTCAGTGGCGGCTCTTACTCCAAAGACGGAGATAGAAGGTGACATGGGAGATACTCATGTTGGACTTCAAGCAAGACTTATGAGTCAAGCTTTAAGAAAGCTTACAGGTATAGTTCATAAGATGGGAACTACTATTATATTTATCAACCAAATCCGTATGAAGATAGGTACTATGGGTTATGGTTCTCCTGAAACTACTACTGGTGGAAATGCTCTAAAATTTTACGCTTCAGTTCGTATAGATGTAAGAAAAATAGCAACTTTAAAGCAGGGTGAAGAGGTTATAGGAAACCGTACTCGTGCAAAAGTTATAAAAAACAAAGTAGCACCACCATTTCGTCAGGCAGAATTTGATATAATGTTTGGTGAAGGTATATCTAAAGAGGGTGAGCTTGTGGATTATGGTGTTAAACTTGACATTATAGACAAGAGTGGAGCTTGGTTTAGTTATGGAGAGATGAGATTGGGTCAAGGACGTGAAAATGTTAAGGCACTTTTAAAAGAGAATCCTGAAGTTGCTTTAGAGATAGAGACTAAGATAAAAGAGCATATGGGTATAGGTCAAGTAGTAGAGTTAGAAGAGTCAGAAGATTGATTTTTCTTTACATGTAGATAATTATATAGGGAAGACAATGATATTTATAGATGAAATTTTTGCAGATGAAGTACTAGATAGTAGAGGAAATCCAACAGTAAGAGCAACTGTAAAGCTAAGTGATGGCACAGTAGCAAATGCAATAGTTCCAAGTGGAGCAAGTACAGGAAAGAGAGAAGCACTAGAACTAAGAGATGCTGATGAGCGTTATATGGGAAAAGGTGTACTAAAAGCATGTGAAAATGTAAATACAGAGATAGCAGACAATTTGATAGGACTTAATCCATACGATCAAGGCTTGGTTGATGGAATTATGAAAGAGATAGATGGAACTGATAACTATAGTAATCTAGGCGCAAATGCAGTGCTTGGTGTAAGTATGGCAGTAGCACGAGCAGCAGCACAAAGTCTTAATCTTCCTTTATACAGATACCTAGGAGGTGTAAATGCATTAGTCCTTCCTCTGCCAATGTTCAACATCATAAACGGAGGAAGCCATGCAAATAACAGCGTAGATTTTCAAGAGTATATGATAATGCCTCTAAACTTCGATACTTTTGCTGAAGCATTAAGAGCAGCAACAGAGGTATATCATAACCTAAAAAAGATTATAGCAGATATGGGAGAGAGTACAGCACTTGGAGATGAAGGTGGATTTGCTCCAAACTTAAAAGATAATGAAGAGCCTTTAAAAGTAATAATGAAAGCAATAGAAAATGCAGGATATAAAGCTGGAGTTGATTTTGGTATCGCTATGGATACAGCAAGTAGTGAGTTTGCAGTAGAGGGTGGATATAGACTTGAGAGTGAAAATAGAACTCTTAGCAGTGCTGAGCTTGTAGAGTATTTTGTAGATATGTGTGAGAAGTATCCTATAGTGTCTATAGAAGATGGACTAAGTGAAGATGACTGGGATGGCTGGAAGCTTATGACAGAAAAGCTTGGAGATAAAATCCAGATAGTAGGTGATGACCTTTTTGTAACAAACGAGAAGATATTAACCAAGGGTATACAAAACAATATAGCAAATGCAATACTAATAAAACCAAACCAAATAGGAAGTGTAAGCGAAACTATGAGAACAGTTAGACTTGCACAACGCAATAACTATAAGTGTGTTATGAGTCATAGAAGTGGTGAGAGTGAAGATGCTTTTATAGCTGACTTTGCTGTTGCACTTAACTGTGGTGAGATAAAAACAGGCTCAACTGCGAGAGGTGAAAGAACAACAAAATATAATAGACTTCTTGAGATTGAGAGAGAGTTAAATGGTAGTGAGTATTTGGGAAAATCACTGTTTAAATAATGAGTGAAATACTAGAAGAGTTTGAAGAGGAGATAGAAAAAAGAGAATCTAGAAGTGTCTCTTTTTATCTTAAAATCTTCTCTCTTTTGGTTGTTGTAGTTGGATTTGGTATTTATGTAGGAGATATGCTTTTTGGAAAAAGTTCTTTAGATGTTTTACTTAATTTACAATCAGATAAACAGATACTGCAGCAAAGTGTTGAAAACTTGAAAAAAGAGAATGCAATCTTGCAAAAAGAGTATTTTGAGTTAAAAGATTTAGATCCAGATAGTAAAGGACTTTGATGAGATATATTTTTACATTTTTGGTTTTGATTGTTATTTCTGTAACAGCTAGAGAAAATCCTTTTAAAGCTGTAGAAACTTCTGCCACGACTGGCAAAACAACATATAAAAAAGATACTATGGAACACTTCACTAGTGTAAAAGTACAACTTCCAAGTAGTGCTAGGATACTAAAAAGTGTGGAGTTTCATTTTCAAAACTTAGATGGCTCTGTTGAGAGTAAAGATGTACGTCTAAATCAAAAGATAGATTGGCATGATGAGTTAATAGTTAAAAAATTAGTAGATGATATTAACCAGCCAACTGCTACAGTCTTAACAAAGATAAAAAAAGATAAAAAAATAGTCAAAAAAGCACTAAAAAAG
>CAZIAJ010000183.1:0-4330 GCA_964537565.1 uncultured Sulfurospirillum sp. | reverse complement strand
GTGCGTATAGAGTGCTTATTATAAATTTAATCTTTTTCATACACATTTTTCGATAATATAGCATAAAAATAAAGAAAATTTTCAAGGACTTTTATGAATACAATAGATGCAAAGGTATGGACTTTTGGTGACAATATCGACACAGATTTGATAATAGCAGCTCGTTATCTAAATACTTCGGATCCTAAAGAGTTAGCAAAGTATGTTATGGAAGATGCTGACCCAACATTTAAAGAGAAGGTAGAAGTTGGTGATGTTATAGTAGCTGGTGAAAACTTTGGTTGTGGAAGTTCGCGTGAACATGCTCCTATAGCTCTTAAAGCTGCTGGTGTTAGTGCTATTATCGCAAAAAGTTTTGCAAGAATTTTTTATAGAAATGCATTCAATATGGGACTTACTATATTAGAACTTGAAGAGAGTAGTGAAATAAAAGAGGGCGATAAGATAACGATAGATTTGGATAATGGAACAATAACTAGTAAAAATACTGGAAAAACTTATAAATTTACACCAATACCTGAGTTTATGCAAGAACTAGTTAGTTGTGGTGGTCTAATGAATTATGCAAAAAAGGTTAAATAAATGAAATCTTATAAAATAGCAGTAATAAAAGGTGATGGAATAGGTCCTGAGATTGTAAATGAGGCTATAAAAGTCTTAGATGTAGCTTGCTTAAAAGATAATATAGAGCTTAATTATGAAGAGTATCTTATGGGAGGTTGTGCCTATGATACAACAGGCAATCCACTACCAAATGGGACTGTTGAGGGTTGTAAAAGTAGTGATGCAATTTTATTTGGTGCTATTGGTGGAGAAAAATGGGATAATCTAGAGCGTCATCTTCGTCCAGAGAGTGGATTACTTAGACTTAGAAGTGAACTTGGAGTTTATGCAAATTTACGACCGACAAATGTTTTTGATGAACTTCTTGATGCAAGTACAATAAAACCAGAGATACTAAAAGGAGTTGACCTTTTTGTTGTTCGTGAACTTACTGGTGGTATCTATTTTGGGCAGCCTAGAGAGAAGAGTGAAGATAGAGCATATAATACAATGGTTTATACTAAAGAAGAGATAAGACGCATAGCAGTAGTAGCATTTGATAGTGCTATGAAAAGACGTAAAGAAGTATGTTCCATAGATAAGGCAAATGTTCTTGAAGTTAGCCAGTTATGGCGTGAGACAGTTGAAGAAGTTGCTAAGGATTATCCTGAAGTAAAGCTAAGCCATATGTATGTAGATAATGCAGCTATGCAGTTGGTACGAAATCCAAGACAATTTGATGTTATGCTTACCGGTAATATATTTGGTGATATATTGAGTGATGAAGCGAGTATGATTAGTGGCTCAATTGGTCTTCTTCCATCTGCTTCTGTCGGTGGAAAAGTAGGACTTTTTGAGCCTATACATGGAAGTGCTCCAGATATTGCTGGACAAGGAATCTCAAATCCAATAGCTACAATTTTGAGTGCTGCTATGATGTTAAGATTTGCTCTAGGAGAAGATAGTACAGCTACAAGAATAGAAAAAGCGATAGCATTGGTTTTAAAAGATGGATATAGAACAAAAGATTTGGCTGATTATGGTGCAAAAAAAGTTTGTTCTACGACTGAGATAGGCTCAATTATAGCGGACTATGTAGCAAAGATATGATTTTTAAAGAGTTTTTACCTTTAAAATGGAGAGAGTAAAATGAAAACATTAACACTAGCTTCTATATATGAACTTCAAGGTCTTAAGAGTGAGGCTTTGGAGATATATAAGGAGTTGTTGAAAAAAGACTCCAATAATAAAGAGGCAAAAATAGCAATCAAGAGACTCTCTGGTATTCGCAAGAAGTATTTAGGTGTGAATGAAGATATGAAAAAATTTTTTACAAATATGGATAGCGAAGTAGAGTTTTTGGAATTTGAAAGGTGGTTGGCAAAGTGGAATTAAAAGATATGATTTTATCGACTTTAGCAGAGTTAGAAGATGATACAAAAGTTGAAGTTGAAAAAAAATCAGAAATAAATAGTAAAGAACAAAAAGAAACTGTTGAAGAACCTTCACATGCACAAGAAGATAGTATAAATACTTTAGATGATGAGAGGTATTTTTGCGAGAGTATGAGAGAACGTATACTTGTTCTTTTTGAAGGCTTTCAATCACCAAACAATAAGAGTATTGAAGCAAAAGTTGATTTGACTCTGAACTTTTTGGAGTACTCTTTAGCTGTTTTAGATGAGCGTTTAGAAAAACTTGATAATAGATAAACTCTCTCAAGATTTACAATTAAAAATTCAAAAAGTTGTAAATCTTTTAAAACCTTATACAAAACGAGCATATCTTGTTGGTGGGTCTGTTCGTGATTTACTTTTAAATAATAAAATCAAAGATATAGATATAGAAGTTTATGATATAAACCAAGATAAGTTTGATGAAATCATGCAAAAAAATGGAGCTTTAGGAGTAGGAAAAAGTTTTTTCGTATATAAATTAGATGACATTGATTTAGCACTTCCTAGGATTGAGAAAAAAGTTGGAATTGGGCATAAAGCTTTTGAAGTAGAGATTACAGATGATGAAAAAAAAGCCTCTAAAAGGCGAGATTTCAGTATGAATGCCATGATGATAAATATCTTTACAGGTGAGCTTTTAGATTTTTGGGGTGGACAAGAGAGTATAATAAAAAAAAATATTTCGCTAATAGATGAACAGAGTTTTAAAGAGGATAGTTTGAGAGTATTAAGGGCTGTTCAATTTAGTGCAAGATTTGGTTTTGATATTGAAGATAAAACTCTTGATATTATGAAAAAAATAGATTTATCAGACTTGACAAAACCAAGGATATTTTGGGAGTTAGAAAAGCTTTTTAATGCTAAGTTTTTAGATACAGGATTTGTTTACATGTACAGACTTGGTCTGTTTGAAAAACTCTTTACATGTAAGCCAAATTCTAAAGATATAGATAGTGTAACAGTTGAGCTAAAAGAAGCAACTTTCATAGAGGCATTAAGACCATATTACTTTTTTTATATTGTAGCAAATATGTGTGGATTTGATGCATTTTTATGGTTTAAACAACTTGAAGCTCCAAACCATTACCTTAGAGCTATAAAAAATCAGCCTTTTTTTAAAGAGGAGATAAGTGATATAGACCTACATGTAGTTGCTATTGATAGGCCTATAAAAGAGTGGTTAGGGAACTATAAAGCTGGCGTAGTGGAAAGAGCGAAAAGATTTGGAATATATGATGAAATCTTTAAAGGTTCAGTTACTATAGCTAAAGTAATAGAAGATGGATTTGAAAAAGAAGAGATAAAAAAAGAGTATAGAAGAAGGATTTTGAGTGAATTATATACTAAAAATTGATTGTTCAGATAGTAAGGGATTGATTTATAAAATTTCTAATGTTTTATATAAGAATGATTTAAATATTGTAAAAAATGATGAGTTTGTTGATAGTGAAAATAGTAAATTTTTTTTTCGTGCTATTGTAAATGGGGATATAGAAAAAGGTAATTTAGTAGAGAAGCTAAAGGTTGTTATGCCTGAAGATACAAATATTGAGTTGATGCAAAAAAGAAGAAAAAAGATAATTATTATGGTTACTAAAGAGTCACACTGTTTAGGAGATTTACTTTTAAAAGAGTATAGTGATGATTTAAATGCTGAAGTAGTAGCTGTTGTATCAAATTATGATTATCTAAAAGAACTTGTAGATAAGTTTAAAATACCTTTTCATCATGTTTGCCATGAAGGTTTAAATCGACTAGAACATGAAAAAAAAGTTTTAGAAGTTTTAGAAAATTATGAGTGTGATTATATAGTTTTAGCAAAGTATATGAGAATTTTATCTAGTGAATTTGTAAAGCATTTTGATGGAAAAATGGTTAATATTCATCACTCATTTTTGCCAGCTTTTATAGGTGCAAATCCTTATAAACAAGCATTTGAAAGAGGGGTAAAGACTATAGGTGCAACTGCGCATTTTGTAACAAATGACCTTGATGAAGGACCAATTATAGCGCAAGATGTGATAAATGTAACACATGAGTTTAGTTGGAGAGATATGCAAAAAGCTGGACGTAATGTGGAAAAAGTCGTACTTTCAAATGCTCTTGATTTAGTTTTAGATGATAGAGTTTTTGTATCTAAAAATAAGACGGTTATTTTTTAATGTTTAACATAGTTTTAGTTCACCCACAAATCCCACAAAATACAGGAAGTATTGGTCGTTTATGTGTTAATAGCGACAGTAAACTTCATATTGTAAAACCAACTTGTTTTGAGATAAATGATAAAAATGTAAAAAGAGCTGGTTTGGATTACTGGGATTTGCTTGATG
>CAZIAJ010000182.1:0-4356 GCA_964537565.1 uncultured Sulfurospirillum sp. | reverse complement strand
AATAGCCCTTTATATGGAGAATTTTTTAGTGAGAAAGAATTTGGTCTAGGAATAGTTTGAGTCTATCAGATTCTGGATTACCAAAGAATTTATCTGGAGTATTTTCTTCAACTATCTGCCCAGCATCCATAAATATAACTCTATCAGCTACTTTTTTTGCAAAACCCATTTCGTGAGTTACACAAACCATAGTTCTACCTTCTTTAGCAAGCTCTATCATAACATCAAGAACTTCACTTACCATTTCAGGATCTAGTGCTGAAGTTGGTTCATCAAAAAGCATTATACTTGGATTTTTACAAAGACTTCTTGCTATTGCAACACGTTGTTGTTGTCCACCTGAGAGTTGATTTGGATACTTATCAGCTTGTTCTGCAATGCCCACACGATCAAGAAACTTCATAGCAGTTGCTATTGCATCTTTTTTTGGTTGTTTCTTTACCCAGATTGGGGATAGTGTTAAGTTATCAACTATAGAGAGATGTGGAAAAAGATTGAAATGTTGAAAAACCATCGCTACATCTTCACGAAGAGCTTTAATTTTTTTGATATCATCTTCGACTTCAATACCATCAACAGTTATGCTTCCTTCTTGAAACTGTTCAAGATAGTTTATACATCTAATTAAAGTAGATTTACCACTTCCTGATGGTCCACATACAACTATGATTTCACCTTTTTTTACTTCAAGATTTATATCTTTTAAAACGTGAAAATCACCATACCATTTATTTAAATTTTTTATTTCTATTACGTTATTATCTTTCATATTTTTTCCTATTTCAATTCTGTATTAAACTTTTTTTCTAAACTATTAGAGTATACACTCATGCCATAACAAAATGCCCAAAATATAGCTGTTACAAATACATATCCTTCTGTTTCCATACCTAGCCAATTTGAGTCAGCTGCTGCAATTGTAACAGTATTAAGCAGATCAAATAGTCCAATAATAAGAACAAGGGTTGTATCTTGAAAAAGAGAGATAAAAGCACCAACTAGATTTGGTATAGCAACTTTTAGAGCTTGAGGTAGTATAACTAGAAGCATTTTCTGCCAATAGGATAATCCAATAGTATCAGCTGCTTCATACTGTCCCTTAGGGATAGACTGGAGTCCACCTCTAATATTTTCTGCAACGTAAGCAGCTTGAAATAGAGTAATTCCTATAAGAGCTCGTAAGAGTTTATCAAAAGTAATTCCCTCTGGAAAAAATAGAGGTAAGACAACTGATGACATAAATAAAATCGTAATTAATGGTACACCTCTAATCATCTCAACATAAGTAACAGAAATACTTCTTATAATTGGAAGATGAGATTGTCTACCAAAAGCAATAATAATTCCTATTGGAAAAGAGAATACTATACCAACTGTTGCAACAATAATAGTTAGTAGTAATCCACCCCATCTGTCAGTATCAACAACTTCTAGTCCAAATACTCCACCATATACTAATATTAAAGATGATACAAAAAATAAACTTACAATAAAAAATTTAATTTTACCTTTATTTATAAATCTAAAGCCTATTATTATTGCAATAAGCAATATAACTATAGTTTTTAGTCTCCATAACTCTTTTTCTGGATAAAATCCATACATAAATAGATCTATTTTCATTTTTATAAAAACCCAACATGCTCCATCACCTGTACATTGTGCTTTAGTTGTTCCTGCAAAATTTGCATCAAAATATGCCCACTGTAAAAATGGAGGAATTATATAATACAATAGAGAAACTCCTAAAAGTGTCATAATTGTATTTAACGGGGTAGAAAAAAGATTTTCTTTTGCCCAGCCTATAAAGCCTGTTGCACCAGAAGGAGCTTCTAATGTCGGTTTCTCTTCATATACTGCCATTATCTCTCCTTTGTCTTCATTTTGTGATTAAACCAGTTTAGTATAGCTGACACTACCAAACTAATGGTTAAATATACGAGCATTGTTATGGCTAAAATCTCCATAGCTTGTCCAGTTTGGTTGAGTGAAATCCCTGCAAACAGAGTAACTAACTCTGGATAACCAATTGCAGCTGCTAATGAGGAGTTTTTAGCTAAGTTTAGATACTGATTTATCACAGGAGGAATTGCTATTCTTATAGCTTGAGGAAGGACTACAAGTTTAAGTGCCTGGTATGGAGAGAGTCCAATAGAAGCAGCTGCCTCTTTTTGTCCTTTGCTAACAGCTTCAATACCACTTCTTATAGCTTCTGCTATAAAAGTTGCTGTATATATAACCAAAGCAAATGTAAGTGCTAAAAACTCTGGAGATATTGACTTTCCTCCTCTAAAATTAAATCCTCGCAGTTCAGGATATTCAAAATTGAAATTTGCTCCACCAATAAAATATGCGATTATTGGCACTATAATTATAGATACTGATACAACCAAAATAACTGGAAAATCTTTTCCAGTTTCTTCCTGTCTTTTATTTGCCCATTTATTTAAAAACATACCACTTATAAAGATAATAACAAAGCTTAGTAAGACTAAAATAGTAGTTGAGTTTAACTCTGGTTTAGGAAGATATAAACCACGATTATTTATAAATATACTATTAAAAAAGTCAATACTGTGTTTCGGGACAGGCATTGCACTTAAGACAACATTGTACCAAAATAGTATTTGTAACAATAAGGGTATATTTCTAAACACATTTATATATGTAGCAGCTAGTTTTTTAATCAACCAGTTGTTTGAAAGTCTTAAAACACCTATAATTAGACCTAGTATCGTTGATAATATAATACCAAAAAAAGTAACAATTAGTGTATTTAGAAGACCAACTAAAAAAACTCTACCATGCGTATCTGTAGATGAAAAGTGTATAGGTGTTTCATCAATAGCAAAACCAGCAGTACCATCAAGAAAGGCAAATCCAGTTTTAATGCCTCTTTGTTCTATATTCGTCATTGTATTTGAGCCAATATACCACAAAAAAGCAATCAGTGCCAGTATAGTTAATACTTGAAATAACATTCCTCTAACTTTTTGATTTCTTAAAGCGCGCATCATAGCAAAGCTCCTTTAAAAAATAAAAACATTTAAATCCTTTGTGTAATTTGTGTTAAAGGTAGGAAGTTTAATCCTACCTTTAAGTTTGTGTAGTTTGTTGATTGCTTATTTGAATGGAGGAGAGTATTGTAATCCACCATTTTTCCATTGAGCGTTAAGACCTCTTTTGATTTGAAGAGGAGTATTTATACCAACATTTCTTTCAAATATCTCACCGTAGTTACCAACTTGCTTGATGATTTGATAAGCCCAATCTTTCTTAAGACCTAAGTTAGCACCAAGTTTACCATCAACACCCAATATTCTTCTAACAGTTGGATTTTTTGAAGTTAATAGACTATCTACATTTTTACTTGTGATTCCATTTTCTTCTGCTGCAACTGTAGCATTATAAGTCCATTTAACAATGTTAAACCATTGGTCATCACCTTGTCTTACAACAGGACCTAGTGGTTCTTTAGAAACAATTTCTGGTAATACTACATAATCCATAGGATTTTTAAGTTTACTTCTTATACCATAAAGTTGAGATGAGTCAGAAGTTAGAACATCACATCTGCCAGCTTCAAAAGAAGCAGTAACTTGATCATTTGAATCATAAGAAACTGATTTATATTTCATACCATTTGATTTAAAGTAATCAGTAAGATTTAGTTCAGTTGTAGTACCAGATTGAACACATACTGATGCACCATCTAATTCTAATGCACTTTTAACACCCAAATCTTTTCTAACTAGAAAACCTTGACCATCATAAAAGTTTACACCAGCAAAGTTTAATCCTAAAGCTGTATCTCTAGTTTGAGTCCAAGTTGTTCCTCTATATAAAACATCAATATCACCAGATTGAAGTGCTGCAAATCTCTCTTTAGCATTTAATCCAATATACTTAACTTTGGACGCATCACCTAAAACTGCTGCTGCTACTGATTTACAACCATCAACATCCATTCCTTGGTATTTTCCACCAGTTCCAACTTCAGAAAACCCAGTTGCACCAATATTAACACCACACTTTAAAAAACCTGCTTTTTGTACATTTTGCAATGTTCCTGCTGTTGCATTCATGCCGATAAAAGCTAATGCTACTAATGATAACTTAGTAAATTTAGTCATACGAACCCTTTTAAGTTTAAAATTATGTATAGTTTTAAGATTAAATTATAATCTTTAGAAATATACACTGAATAATTGTACTTAAAATTTCAGTGAGTTAGATTAAATTAGTGTATAAAAAATGGACAATAGCTAAAAATTTCAAAATTGTTTCATTGTGTAACACTACTTTTTTTAAATCTAACTGAAAATATAACTAAAGCAACCCATATCATTATAAAAG
>CAZIAJ010000181.1:0-4359 GCA_964537565.1 uncultured Sulfurospirillum sp. | reverse complement strand
CTTTGAATGTATCAAAAGTTTTTTTAATTACCTCTTTTGTAACTTTATCATATACTTTTATCTTCTTAGCCGCAGGTATAAACATATTGGGAGGGTGGACAATACCATTTTTATCCACTAATCTTGAAAGTGCTTCATACTTTACTATATTACCAGTTACATTATCTATAATAGGCTGAAAATATGGAATTAATCCACCTGAATCAAGTGCTTTTCTTATCTTTATAGCAAATTTTATATTGTTTTCATATTCATTACCAATTTGCATACTATCTTCATAAATCCAAAACTTTAAACCCTCTTCTTTTGCATATTTTAAAGCCATATTTACTTTTGAAAATATATTTTCATTTGTACTACTTGCACTACTAGAAAGTGTTGCATCAACATATATATTTGTATGCGCATAAACAAACTCCAGATGAGATATCTTCTTTGAAAGTTCTTCCAAATAAAGTTTTAATTGATAAAAATTTAATTTTTCTTTTAAAACTATTGCAAACTCATCACTAGCTACTCGATATACAGAGATATCATTAAAAAATGTTTTTAGCTTATTGGCAACTGATTCAAGAATGAAATCACCTACAATGAAACCATAAAAATCATTCAAAATTTTGAAATTATCGATATTTAGTATTATCAATGTAAAAGCTTCATTGCATTCAAGGTCACTACGAAGTTTATATAAGTTTGGTAAAGAACTAAGATAATCCACATAAAACTGTTCCATAAGCTTCTCTTGAACAGATTCAAGTTCTTTTTTTAGCTCTTCTATATTTTCTTGATTTTTCATAATATATATTCTAGCTAATTTTTGTTAAAATTACCTCACTTTAAATAAATGGAGATATTTTGGCACTTTTAGACTTACTTAAAATAGATAAAGCATATGAATCGCAACAAATATTAAAAGAGATAGACTTTTTTGTTGAAAAAGGTGATAGAATATGTATTATTGGTAAGAATGGTGGTGGAAAATCTACACTCATGAAAATCATAAATGGAACTTTAGATTTTGAAAACGGAAGACGCATTATACAAAATGGTGTAAAAGTTGAAATGCTAAACCAAACACCAATTTTTGATAAAGACATAAGTGTAAAAGAAGCTATAGAAGAAGAACTAAGTGAACTAAAAACTGCAAAAACTGCATATGACAATATATTACAACAACTTGAAAATGATTTTGAAAATAGTGAATTTTTGAAAAAACAAGAACAATTGACAAACTTTTTAGATATGCACAATGCTTGGAATCTTGACGATAAGATAGAAAGAGTATTACAGCAATTTGCTCTAAAAGAGTATGAAAATCGCCCAGTTACAATGCTAAGTGGTGGTGAACAAAGAAGAGTAACTCTTGCTGGTCTAATTCTTAAAAAACCAGATATTTTACTACTTGATGAGCCAACAAATCATCTTGATGTATATATGGTTGAATTTCTTGAGGAGATGCTACTAAAAGAAAAATTTACACTTGTTTTCATCTCACATGATAGATATTTTATAGATAATATTGCTACAAAAACGATCGAAATAGATGATTTTAAACTTAGAACATTTAAAGGAGGATATGAGGATTATTTAACTGCAAAAGAAGCTCTTATGTTAAGCCTTGCCAAAAGTCATGATACTCTTTTAAAACATTTAAAAAGTGAGGAAGAGTGGCTAAGAAGAGGTGTTAAAGCAAGGTTAAAAAGAAATGAAGGAAGAAAACAAAGAGTTTTTGAATTAAGAGAAAATGCAAAAAAAAATCCATCTTTAATTCATAAAATGAAGCTAGAACTTGAACGTGAACAGAAAAATTTCAATCAAGACAAATCAGTAAATAGACAAAAAATGTTATTTGAAATGTATGATATACATAAAAAGCTTGGAAATAAAGAGTTGATAACATCCTTTAGTGGAAGAGTCCTACAAAATGATAGAATAGCGATAGTAGGCAAAAATGGTGCTGGAAAATCAACACTGTTAAAAATATTTCTTGAGGAATTGAAAGTAGATAGTGGTACATTTAAAAAAGGTGAATTTAAAATAGGCTACTTTGACCAACAAAGAACATCACTAGATGAAAGTAAAAATATAACTGAAATTTTTTGTCCAAATGGAGGAGATAGAGTAGATGTAAAAGGACGGAATATGCATGTATTTGGTTACTTAAAAAACTTTTTATTCCCCAAAGAGTACTTAAATAAAAAGATATCATTACTTAGTGGTGGAGAAAAAAACAGAGTAGCACTTGCCCTTCTATTTACTAAAAATATTGATTGTCTGATACTAGATGAACCTACTAATGATTTAGATATTCCCACTATAAATATACTTGAAGAATACATACAAAGCTTTCAAGGTGCTGTTATATTTGTAAGCCATGATAGATACTTTATAGATAAAATAGCTAAAAAATTATATATTTTTAAAGGCAATGGTAAAATACAAGAGAGTTATCAAAGTTATAGCGAATACTTAAGCATTGAAAAAGATCTTAAAGAGTTAGAATCCTTTACTTACAAAGAGAATAAAGAGAAAACAAAATTTACTACAAATAGAACTATAAAACTAAGTTACAAAGAGAAAGAAGATTACGAATCATTACCATTTAAAATTGATAAGCTTGAAAATGAGATACTAGAACTTCAAAAATGCCTCCAAAATCCAGACTGCTATCAAAAAATAGGGCTATCAGAGTTAAGTAATCAATTACAAGAAAAAGAGGCTACTTTAGAGCCTCTTATAGAAAAATTTTTAGAGCTTGAAGAGAAAGTAGAACTTATATCTACACTTTAAATGTGGATAATGTACTATCTAAATCCATAGCTATTTTTGTCATATCTTCTGAAATACCAGCTAACTCTTTTGCTATCTTTTCATTATCACTTGAAGTATCTATCGTTTGATTCATCTGATCCATCATTCTTTTTGTAAGATGGGAAATTTCAACAACTTTTTTTGAAGCCTCTTTTGATGTTTCTATCGTACCAACAGTCTTCTTTTTAGTCTTTTCAGCTTCATCTCTTACCACTTCGGCACTAGAAGAAACATCTCTCATTGCCTCTGCATTTATTTCCATAGAACTACTTAATTGTATAACACCTTGTACTATAACATTTATTGTAGCATCTATCTCAGCAAGTGACTTTTGAGTACGTTCAGCAAGTTTTCTAACTTCATCAGCAACTACAGCAAAACCTCGTCCATGCTCACCTGCGCGTGCTGCTTCTATAGCAGCATTAAGTGCTAATAAGTTAGTTTGATCTGCTATATCCTTTATCATTTCCAAAATACCTTTTATCTGTTCTGTTTGAGTTACTACTGAATTTATCTGGCCTGACATCTCTTGCTCATTTTGACTTGATATTAGAATTTTTTCAACAACATTATTAAGTGAACTACTCATATTTTCTAGTATTTTAAACGATTCTATATTATCTTCTGCAGTATTGATTGATAACTCTTCCGTTGTGTCAAGATTTGATTTAACATCTTTCATTATTTCAAACGTTTTATTAACGCTTTCTATCTGTGTTTGTGCACTTTTAGCTATATCTTTCACATTTAAATTTAATCTATCATCAGTTATTTTTACACCATGTCCCAAATCTTTTGAAGAGATTATCAAAGACTGTATTTTTTCAATGAACTTGTTTATAAACTCACCAACTTCACCAATCTCATCTTGACTTGTAACTATTATTCTAGAAGTTAAATCACCTTCACCATCAGCTAAGTCTTCAACTCTATCTTTAAGCATTTTTATAGGATCACCAACAACTTTTTTAAGTACTAACATTACAATCAACGACGTTAATATAAGTGAAATCATAAAAATCATAAAAAATTTATAACTACTACTCTCTATACTTTCATCTATCTGCTTAAAAGAGTATGTCATATCCATAACACCTAAGACATCACCTTTTTTACTCATAGCATGACATGATAGACACTCATTTGTAGCTATCAATGGTCTTAGCAACCTTAATCTATGCCCTTTTTCATCATCTAAAGTTATGACTTTTATCTCAGGATTTTTTAATAAATTCACAATAAGCTTTTCACTACTTGGCTTAGCTTTCATACCAAAAGTATCTATAACTGTTTGAGATTTATGTATTGTTAACTTTTCTATACCATCCATAGCAGCTGCATCTTTAAGTGACTTTTCAATCATAGCAGGATCACCTAAATTCATTGCAGCTCTTACTGTTTGAAATACTGACTGACTAAAAGTATTTAAACTTCTTTCACTCTGTTGAATTGAAGATTTTTGGAACTCATTTACTATTACAAACTGAAGTATAATAAAACTTATTAACAAAACAGGAATTAAAGTAAATGCTATCTTTAAACCTATGC
>CAZIAJ010000180.1:0-4377 GCA_964537565.1 uncultured Sulfurospirillum sp. | reverse complement strand
ATTTAGGTGTAATTAAAACAATATTGGCTAAACTCTTTTTTATGAAGACAAAAGATATATTCAATCTGCTTCACAATGCAGTAGAATCAAAATTTCTTGGTAAAAAGATTAGTCAACGTGAAATGGCAAATAGATTGGATGTTTCTATGCGAACATATCAAGATTGGAAGCTAGGTAATTCTCAGCCACAATCAGCAATTGCTATTTTCAAAATGTTAACTGAGCTAGATGATGAAGATGTTTTACATGTAGTAAAACGAATAAGACGTGGTTTAAAGGAGAACTAGTGGACGCAACTATTACAAAAAGTGAAAGAGAATCATTAGAAGAGTTATTTGCAACCATTCAAGAGAGACGTAATTTCTTATTAAGACTACAAAATTCAAGAAAAGAGATGCTTCGTATCTTCAAACTACTATTTACAAAACAAAAATTATTTAAACAACACTAAATTTTACAAATAAATATATTTCTACAAAACCCATAAATTCCCCATTTAGTGCCTATTTTAGAAAGAATATTCTTAAATATTTAAAGTTGAGTGTAATGTACTAAACTTTATACTTGACAAGAGTACACTCAATGTAGTATAATGTCATCAGCAATTAAACGTAAAGAGTGCTAATTTAACTAAACTTGCCTTTTGGTAAGGTTTTGTTAAGAGGAGATAGTTAAGTGACTAAGAGAGATTTAATTTTAGAAGCAATCATACAAGAGTATTTAAGTTCAGGTGAGCCTATTGGTTCAAGTGAGCTTCAAAAATGTATGGATATCGAGATATCACCTTCTACTATAAGAATCTATCTTAATAGACTTTCACAAGAAGGTGCTTTAGTTCAATTGCATGTTAGTAGTGGAAGAGTACCTACCAATGATGCTCTTGTTCAGTATTGGATGGATAGACTAAATCCTTCAATGCCTTTAGAAATACAGAATATAGATAAGCTTCAAAGCTCAGTTGATGAGTATGGACTTTTTTGTGTTGCTCAAAAAAATTCTAAAGAGTATTTAAAGGAGATTATTGAAGTAAGTGATAGGTTTTTAATACTTACTTTTGATACAAAAGAGGTAGTTTTAAAATATACTGAACAAGTTCATAGATTTTTATTAAATCTGATTGGTTCTGAGATGAGAGAGCTAAAAGGTATCTCTGCTCAGGTTGGATTGTATGAGTTGTACGATAAGTTACATCAGATATTGAGTTCTGAACCACTTTTAAGTGTTGGAGAAAACCAGCTTTATGAGATTGCAAAAGAGCAAAGAGATAGAAGTTTTATAGAACAACTATTAAATTATGAGTTCTCTTTTGGTCTTAAAGAAGGTGTCTATTTTGACGGTTTTGTACCAAGTGGTTGTTTGGCTGTTAAACAACTAGCTACTATTGAAGATGAAGATGCTAGTCTGTTTTACTTTGGTGAAGTTGGTAGTGATTTTGAAAGTTTTTTAAGGGGAGTTATATATGAGTAAAAAAGAAGAAAAAAAAGAAGAGATTCAAGAAGAAATTTCAACAGAAGAAGAGATTCCTTGTGAAGAGCAAGAGACTGTAGAAGAAGAGGTTGATGAAGTAGCAACATTAAAAGAAAAAGTTGCTGAACTTGAAGACCAATATCTGCGAGCAAATGCTGAATTTGAAAACATGAGAAAAAGACTTGAAAAAGAGAAGATAAGTGCTGTGGCTTATGCAAATGAGCTATTTGCTCGTGATATGTTAGCTATTATCGATGCTCTTGATTCAGCATCACTTTTACAAGAGAGCGAAGATATAAAATCTGAAGAGCTTTTTGAAAAAGTAAAAGAGGGAATTGATTTAACGGTAGATCAGTTTAAAAAATCTTTTGAAAAACATGGAATCGAGCTTGTTGATACTGATGGAGAGTTTGATCCAAACTTTCATAATGCAGTGATGCAAGTAGATAGTGAAGACAAAGATAGTGGCTCTATATTACAAGTATTCCAAAAGGGATATAAGATAAAAGATAGAGTACTTAGACCAGCGATGGTTAGTATAGTAAAATAAAAGTTGAAATTTAAATACGACTGTAAGGTTGTGCTTTAGTACAATAAATTTAGCTCGGACTTGTTCGAGTTAAAGAAAACAATAAAATAAAAAAAATAGGAGAACGATATGGGAAAAGTAATAGGAATAGATTTAGGAACAACAAACTCTTGTGTTGCAGTATACGAGAGAGGTGAGAGCAAAGTTATAGCTAATAAAGAGGGAAGAAATACAACTCCTTCAATCGTAGCTTTTACAGATAAAGATGAAGTTTTAGTAGGTGAGACTGCAAAACGTCAAGCAGTAACAAACCCAAAAAGAACAATTTATTCAATTAAGAGAATTATGGGTCTTATGAGTAATGAAGAGACTACTAAAGAGGCTAAAAAGAGACTTCCTTATGAAATAGTTGACAGAAATGGTGCTTGTGCTATTGATATTGAGGGAAAAGTTTATACTCCTCAAGAGATAAGTGCAAAAGTTCTTATGAAGTTAAAAGAGGATGCTGAGGCATTTTTAGGTGAAGCTGTAACTGATGCAGTTATTACAGTTCCTGCATACTTTAACGATAGCCAAAGAAAAGCTACTAAAGAGGCTGGTGTAATTGCTGGATTAAATGTACTTAGAATTATAAATGAGCCAACTTCAGCAGCACTTAGTTATGGACTTGATAAAAAAGATGCTGAAAAAATTGTAGTTTACGATCTTGGTGGTGGTACATTTGACGTTACAGTTTTAGAGACTGGTGATAATGTTGTTGAAGTTTTAGCAACTGGTGGTAATGCTTTCTTAGGTGGAGATGATTTTGATAATCGCCTTATAGATTGGTTGGCAGAAGAGTTTAAAAAAGATAATGCAATTAACCTTAAAAATGATGTTATGGCGCTCCAAAGACTAAAAGAAGCAGCAGAAAATGCTAAAAAAGAGCTTTCAGCAGCAAATGAGACTGAAGTAAACTTACCATTTATCACTGCAGATGCAACAGGACCAAAGCACTTAGTTAAAAAATTGACTCGTGCAAAATTTGAGTCAATGATTGAAGATTTAGTAGATGAAACAATAGCTAAGATAAAAGAAGTTGTAAAAGATAGTGATTTAAATAAAGATGAAGTTAAAGAGATCATCATGGTTGGTGGTAGTACAAGAATTCCACTAGTTCAAGAGAAAATTAAAGCATTTTTTGGAAAAGAGCTTAACAAGTCAGTAAATCCTGATGAAGTTGTTGCAATTGGTGCTGCTATCCAAGGTGCTGTAATCAAAGGTGATGTTAAAGATGTTCTTCTTTTAGACGTTACACCTCTAAGTCTTGGAATTGAGACATTAGGTGGAGTTATGACTAAGCTTATAGAGAAGGGGACAACAATTCCTGTGAAGAAGACTCAAACTTTCTCAACAGCAGAAGATAATCAACCAGCAGTAACTATCAATGCTATCCAAGGTGAGCGTGAGTTTGCTAGAGATAATAAGTCATTAGGACAGTTTAACCTAGAAAATATCCCACCAGCTCCAAGAGGTGTACCTCAAATTGAAGTTGCGTTTGATATAGATGCAAATGGTATCTTAGTTGTTAGTGCAACAGATAAAGCAACAGGAAAAGCACAAACAATTACTATTAGTGGTTCAAGTGGACTTGATGAAGCTGAAATTGAAAAAATGGTAAAAGACGCTGAACTTCATAAAGAAGAAGATAACAAGCGTAAAGAAGCAGTAGATGCTAGAAACCAAGCTGATGCTCTTGCTCACCAAACTGAAAAATCTTTAAGTGAGATGGGTGAAAGTATTAGTACTGAAGATAAAGAAAATATAGAAGCAAAACTAAAAGAGTTAAAAGATATTTTATCTGACGACAATGCTACTAAAGAGCAGATAGATGAAAAAGTAAAAGCTCTTACAGAAGCTAGTCACAAACTTGCAGAAGCGATGTATAAAAAAGATGAAGCTGGTAAAGCAGCTGATGCAGAGCCTAAAGGTGCAAAAAAAGACGAAGATGTGATCGACGCAGAAGTAGAGTAATCTCTACATGTAGAGGTGGTTTATAATTCCACCTCTATACCTTTCTTAATATAAAAAGTAAAAATAAAACATACTCACTTCAAAATATACAGTATAAAAATCCATCTAATTTATTTTAATGCTTATTAAATTGTGCTATTATTAAGGTAATAAAATACTAATCCTCCTTGATTTTTACTTTTCAGGACTAACTATATAAAGACACTGTTTTAAGAGGCAAAAAATCATGGTAAAATTTTATAAAGTATGATCAAAATTTTACAAAATAATGAACATATTTAAGGATAAAAAACATGACAACAATCTTTGCAATAGCAACAATAATATCGGTATCTTTTTTATACCTACTCTCTAACTTTTCTGTAGAA
>CAZIAJ010000179.1:0-4378 GCA_964537565.1 uncultured Sulfurospirillum sp. | reverse complement strand
GTATATTTCATGGTTCACTATCTGCAAGAATTGAACAAAATAAATTTTTTATAAATAAAAAAGATACTATTTTTGATGATGTTAAAGATGATAATTTTATTGAACTACACTCAAGAAAAGACTATAGATGGAATGAAGCTAGTTTGGATGCAGACATACATCTACATATCTATCAAAATATAAATGAAGCAAAATACATCTGCTATGCAATGCCTCCTTTTACAACTGCGTACTCTTTAGACCATGATATAATTGTTCCAAGAGACTACTTTGGCTCTATGAAATTTGGCTCTATTGAAATATATGACCCAAAGCAGTTTGAAGATTGGTATGAGAGAGCAGATATAGAGATTTATAGATATATGATGGAGAAAAAAACAAATCTAATAATTATAAAAGGATATGGAATCTACGTATATGATAGAGATATGTTACAACTTGCAAAAACTATAGCACTATTAGAAAATAGCTGTAAACTTTTATATTACTCACATGAATTTGAGAGAGGAAGATAAAATTTTAAAAGTACCAAAAGGCATAGTCAATATAGATATGAGTAATATTGGAGATAATTTACTCTACTACAAATACAGTATAAAACATCTTATAAAACTAGAAGAACAAGGCGTAGATAAAGAGTCTCCAAATTTTTTAAGTGCTTATCGCTCTTTTGCAGGAGCAGTTTACGAGAACTACTTATATGAAAAACTACTCATATACGCAAAACACAATCCACATTTAGGAAATTTTGTTTTAAAAGGACCACATGCTCCAAAACTAACTTCTCAGTCGAACTCTTTACATGTAGATGGGCATGGGCAAATAGTATATAAAACAAAAGCTATTGAAATAGGTGAGTTTGATGCTCTTTTCTTTAATGAAAAAGAGATTATATTTGTTGAGATGACTCTTATAAAATCTGTAAAAAACTTAAAACGTCGACTTAGAAAGAAAAAAGCACTTCTTGAAACTCTATTTCCAAAGCATGATATAAAAGCTCTTATAATCCTAAATAAAGGGGCAGTAGGTGGTAAAAAAATGCCAGATTACTGTACTGTATGGTTTACAAAACCTTTTGAAGTAGAAGATATATATAATCACCTAAAATCAAAAAAACAATATAAAAGAAAACCATTTATCAGACATAAAGCACCAAATCTAGTAGATGATACTAAATTAAAAGTTTTTCCATTTAAGTACTATAATTCTCTAACATGGATGTTATATAAATTAAGAGCAAAACCAAATAGTATATTGGATCTGGAGTTTTTAAAAACACCTACTTGTACAAGATATATTGATCTCTTTACTAAAGTATATATAGGATATATGGATAGAAAAGATTTTCAAGATATGTATCCAATAGTACCAGATGTTACTGAAAAAGTGGCAGTTTCAATAGAAAAAGAGCATACAGATAGGCTTGTATTAACCTATTTTATGCAATACAGTAGAAAAAAACTTATAAATATTGTAATAAAAGATGAAAAACCAACTATAGTTAAAAAAGATGCCAATGGTATTTCTGTTACAGAAGTATTTCATATCTTACGTTCAATAGAAAAAAAGTACAAAATCAGTATAAAAGAGATAGAAATAGCAGAAAAACTTTTACGCTCTCTTGATTAAAAATTGAAGATTGTGTCTAAGAGATACAATCTTCAATTAGATTGCTACATACTAGCTTTATCAGTTATCTTATCCATTGCTTTTGAAAGCTTTGATAAAACTCCACATCCTTGAAGTTTATACATTTTTTCAAGATTTAAAGGGTCTTTATACTCTATTTTTGTTTTTCCATCAAAATCTTTATATATTAAAACTTTCATAGGTAAATCTATAGCTGCTTTTATATCTCTTTGCATAATTCTAGTACCCAGTTTTGGGTTGCCAAATATGATTAGCTTAGCATCAGTCATATCACTTCCAACTGATTTTGCACCAGCTCTATAATCTATAACTGCAAAAACAGTTATACCTTTTTTCTTTAAAATACTTTCCATCTTACTAGCTGTGATATCTACAGAATTTTTACTATTTTTCATAGTTAAATCCCCAGCTTGTAAAACAATAGCTGCTAAAATAGCAACAACTATAAATTTCAATTTCACATTAACTCCCTTATTTTACTTTATTACTTAGTGTATATTGATTATATCAAATTTTATATAAATTTAAAATTTAAAGATTGAATGTATTTCTTAAAATAGCTCTTCCATCTTCCCAAAAACCAAGGTTTGAAGCCAAATTGATGTGTCCTTTTTTACCAACATGTACAACCTCGCTTCCCCATTTATCTGCTAAAAATTCTGCTTTGTTGATTCTTAAGTATGGATCATCACTACTAAGTATACATACAGACTTAAATAGTGGTTTCTTTAGTGGTGGTTTTTCGTAGCCTTTTATCTCTTTTGGAAAATTTTCACAATTTGTATCTGGTGGAGCAACAAAAACTATACTATACATATAACGATTTTATAGCATCATAAGCTACATCCATCATCATATCTATCTCATCATAAGTAATGACATAAGGAGGCATAAAATAGACTACATTTCCAAGTGGCCTTAAAAATACTCCACGTTCTAGTGCATAGTCAAATACTTTTAGTCCTATTCTCTCTTGTGGTTTATAGCCTTTTATATCTAGTGCTGCTACCATACCAAGTTGTCTTATGTTTTCTACATTTTCTAACTCTTTGAACATATTAAGCTTTCTACCTATATATGCACTTAATTTTTTATTTCTATTTATAATATCATCTCTCTCAAATATATCTAAAGTAGCATTTGCTACACTACAACTAAGAGGGTTACCGGTAAAACTATGAGAGTGTAAAAATGCTTTTTGTTCATTATAATCACAATAAAAAGCATCATAAATAGCGTTAGTTGTTAGTACACAAGATAGTGGAAGATAACCACCAGTTAGACCTTTACTCAGTGTCATAAAGTCTGGAGTAATGTTAGCTTGATTGACACCAAACATAGTACCAGTTCGTCCAAAACCTGATGCAATTTCATCTGCAATGAGATGAATCTCATACTCATTACACAATTTATGAGCAAGTTTTAGATATAAAGGTGAATACATATGCATACTTCCAGCACATTGAATCAGAGGCTCTAAAATAAAAGCAGAAATTTTATAAGAGTGTTCAATCAAAACCTCTTCTAATTCAGAAGCTGCTTCATGTGCTGCCTCATCACTTTGATCTTTTGGTACTGGTACTTGAAGTGTTTTAAGCAATATAGTTTCAAATGTATCCTTATACAATCCTACATCACTAACTGAAAGTGCACCTATAGTCTCACCATGATATCCATTTTCCAAAGAGAGAAAATATGGTCTTGTTTCACCTCTATTTTTATGATACTGATAACTCATCTTAAGTGCAACTTCAACTGCACTTGAACCGTTATCTGCATAAAATACCTTTTCCAAGCCTTTTGGAGTAATATCTATTAATCTTTTCGATAACTTTACAATAGGTTCGTGAGTAAAACATGTTAGTATTACCTGCTCTAGGTTATCAACTTGCTCTTTTAATTTTTGGTTAATATATTCATTAGAATGTCCAAAAATATTGACCCACCATGAACTAATAGAGTCTATATACTTGTTATCATCATAATCATATAGATAAATACCCTTTCCTTTTTTAATTGGAATAAGCGGTAATTTTTCATAATCTTTCATCTGCGTACAAGGATGCCAGATATGTTCTAAATCTTTTTGGGCTAAATCTACACTTTTTTTACTCATTTTCTCTCCAAATCTCCGACTTTATGGTCGTTTAATAACAATATAGATAGAATTATACCAAAAATAAAGAGCAGTATAATCTGCTTAAAGGATTTCGATGATTACTTGGATGCAACGTCACAAAAAATACTTGGTTGTAACAATTTGGATAAGCGTAATAGCGTTTGTTGGTGCGGGTTTTGTTGGTTGGGGAGCATATGATTTTAACTCAGATCGTGCTTCAGCAATTGCAAAAGTTGGTGATAGAAAAATAACAGTACAAGAGTATCAATTAGCTTATGCTAACTACTACAATTTTTATAATAACACGTTAGGTGGTACACTTACTCAAGAGAAAGCCGATAAAATGGGTCTTGAGAAGTTAGTTATACAGAGTATCATTAACGAAACTCTTATACTAGCGTATGCAGATGAGATTGGTTTACGTGCAACAGATGCAGAAGTTAAAAAAACACTTGCATCTGATACTGCTTTTCAAAAAAATGGGGTTTTTGATAAGGAGACTTATTATAGAGTTATAAAACAATCACAACTCAAACCAAAAGATTATGAAACTGGTCTCAAAAAACAAATTTTACTTACTAAAGTACAAAAAATATTAAAACTAAAACC
>CAZIAJ010000178.1:0-4399 GCA_964537565.1 uncultured Sulfurospirillum sp. | reverse complement strand
CTTTGAAACTTCTACTTTTATCTATATCATCTATCATCTCTTTTGTAATCTTAGAGTTATCTAAATCAACTATGGTGATTTCAAAACTAACACTGTTTTGCGTAAAAACATCTCTCATTGCCACAGAAATGATAAGTATAAAAAGAGCTGGCATCAAAAAAAGCACTGCCAATGCACGTCTATCTCTTAAAACCAACAAAAACTCTTTTTTTACCATAGCATTAAACATGGCTTTCCTTAGTTAAATATAAAAAGTGTTTTTCTAAGTTTTCTAAGTTTTTTTCTTGTGTTACAAGCTTTCCATGAGATATGATTGCTACTTCATCACATAGCATCTCTACTTCATTCATATAGTGACTTGTATAAACTACTGTAATACCTAGTTTTTTATACCCTTTTATAGACTCAAGTATCTCATTTCTACTTTTGGGGTCAATACCAACTGTAGGCTCATCAAAATAGATAATTTGTGGATTATTTAAAAGTCCAATAGCGATATTTAATCGCCTTTTTTGCCCACCAGAAAGAGTAAAAGCTTTTTGATGTAAAATCACTTCTAAATCATTTACATGTAAAGCTTTTTCATAACTCTCTTTTGAACCATTTTGTATATTTTTAAAAAAATCTAAATTTTCTTTTACAGTTAGTTGCTCATAAAAAGCCAAGTTTTGTGGAACAATGGAGCTTATACTTTTTATCTGTTTTAAATCTTTTTTCAAATTCAATCCAAAAATATCTATCTCACCACTATCAAATGAACTTAGTCCATTTAAGATAGACAACAGGGTACTTTTACCAGCTCCATTTACTCCCAAAAGTCCAAAAATAGCCCCTTTTTTTATCTCTAAACTAAGTCCATCAAGTGCTTTTAGGTCATCGTATTTTTTTACTACACTTGAGATTTTTATCATGCTTTAAATTCTAATAGTTTTTTATATATTTTAGTTTCATTTTTTGCAATAAAAAGAAGAGTATCTGATATAGCCTTAAAATCTATATCTTTTTTTGACTTTATTGATTTTGCAATTACTAGAGCAAACTCTCTGTACTCATCACCAACTTCAAGCATAAGTTTTGAAGCTTCACTTAAAACCTTATCACCTTCAAAAAGTTCACTCGCTTCTTGTAAAAACGAAGCATACATAAATCTAAAACCTGCTCCTCCAGTTCCTATCTCTTCTTGCATACGAACTATATTTCCTAAAAAGAGTTTTGCATATTTTTTATCGCGAGAATTAAGTTTCAAAATAGCACGTGCTAATCTTTTTATACCATTTATACCAGCAATTGGGACAAATGGGTTTAACATATTTTTAGATAATTTTCTCACATTTTTAACTATAATAGGTTTTAAATCTATCTCTTTTGGTATAGATTCAGGATAGTATAAAAGTCCTTTTGGAGCCATGGCACCTTTTGAAAAGCGTGATTTTGTCAACGATTTTTTGGAACATTTTACTGCTTCAGCAAAAACAGGGTCGCTTACTAAATAGTTGTCTTTTTCTTTGCCATAAATCAAAAAGTTATGTGCATTAAAATGAAAACTAAGCTCATCAGGAACATATTCAAGCCAATACATAGAGCCTTGAGCACCCACTATCTTGCCCTCTTTTAAAAGTTCATCAAGCCTATCTTCACCTTTTTTTTGCGAAGTAAATGTCTCCATTTTCATCTGTATTTTTAAATTTTTCTTTATATTTTTTACAATAGATTTGGGAAGTGAACGATATGCAACTAAAGGCATACCACCAATCTTCACAAAAGGTATATAAGCAAAATTAAGTGCATTTGACAATCCAAAAACCATAGGCTCACTTATTTCAAATCCATGATATGTTAACATAGATGAGATAACTCCACTCTCACAGTGAGCATGATGAGTATGTATAAACTCACTCATTTGGTAGTCTCCTAATCTCATCAATTTCAACTCCTAAGACATCACAATATACTTCAAGTCTACTCTGTTTTATCTTTGAGAAATACTTAGGATTAAAATCTTTTTTTATAGTCCACTTAAAAAATCCAGTTGCTTGTGAAAGTAAAAGTAAATCCATTTTTTTAGCATACATATAGTAATAAAGTGTAGATTTTCTACCCTCTTTTACCTCTAAAAATGCCTCTTTTGTATGCTCTTGTATATCATCTAAAGCTTGTCTAGTTACTGTTTCTTCAACTTCCCAACCACTTGAGCTAATTCCTAGCATCTTTCCATCACTATCTTTTGCGTAGATAGTTTTTTTCATTTTGGCATAGGTACTACTATCATCTTGGGGAACATTCTCTTTTCTCAACTATACAACCTCCAAAATCATAAAAGCTGTAGAAAAACGTCCACTTTCAGGGATATAACACAGAAGTTTTTCACCCTTTTTTAGCCTACCTGAGTTAAATAACTCTTCAAGTATGACATATATTGAAGCTGAGCCTGTATTGCCTTTTGAAGATAGATTTGTAAACCACTTCTCTTGAGGTATATCACAATTTACCTCTTTCATGCCATCATACAGTCTATCTTTAAAGTACTCAGAGCTATAATGTGGTAAAAACCAATCTATCTCATCTGGATTGAACATCTTTTTTTCTAACATTTCAGTTAAAGGTCTTTTTACAGTCTGTTCTACTATCTCAGAGTTTAAAAGTTTTACATCCTGCTTTACTGCAAATATAGATTTTTTAAGCCACTCTTCTGGCATATACTCTCTATATCCTCTAGTAGTTCCATCGCTTAACTTTTCACAACCCGAGTACATACACGCTTCCATCTGACTTGCATAACTTCTTGCAAAAATCTTCTGAATTTTAAGGGAGATAGAGTCTTTATTTGGTTTGTTACTCACACCAATAGCCCCTGCTCCATCACTTAACATCCATCTTAAAAAATCTTTCTCAAAAGTAAGCTCTTTATTTCTTTTTACCATGTCAATTTTAGATTTTACTTCAGGCTCAAAGTTTCTACCACGCATAGAAGCAGAGATGTTCTCACTTCCAGTAGTGACTGCACTATCAATCTCACCTGATTTTATAGACGTATATGCATACTTTAGAGCCGTAAGTCCACTTAAACAAATACCAGCAATACTTACAACTTCTATAGGAGGTAAATCAGTCTCTCCATGAACCATCAAAGCATGATTTGGGAGAAGTTGATCTGGAGTTGTCGTTCCACAAGCTAAAAGTTCTATCGAATCTACATCAAAACCATCTGCTTTCAGTTTTTTTATCGCTTGTGCTGCAAGTTGGGCATTTGAGTGTGTAGTCTCATTGGTTTTTGCATCTATTGCATAGTATCTTGTTTTTATACCGTTTGAGCGGAGCACTATTCTCTTTACTAAAGAGGGTTTTTCATCTATCATGCCCAAAACATTTTCCATATTTTTGTTATCTACTGGTTCATTTGGCATAAATGAAACAATACTGTTTATATATACTTCTCTCACTTTATCTCCCACTTGGTTCTTCATATTTTTTTGCCAATCTATTTAGTTTTTCTTCTTGAAAGCTATTTACTATTTTTCTTATTATTATACTAACTGGTACTACTGTAAAGACCAATACAACTAAAAAAGCAGAGTAAAAAGTCATAGCTACTTTTCTACCAAGTGTTTTTTTGTCTCCACAAAGTTTTATAAGTTTTGCCCAAATATTTGCACTTCTTGTTGCTATTTTTTCGGCTGCTATTAGTTTGCCATCTATATTTACTGCATTTAGATTTTTCAATAGTGCTTTGCCACTTCTCTCTTCATCTTTATGCAAAGCTTCATTTAATCTCAAACCAAATCTAGAAGCTTTATCTATATCATCTTGGTGTATTCCTGCTGGTGGAAAAATACTAAAGGCATCTTTTTTTCCACTCAAAAGCCATCTTGGTGTTGTTATAAAAGAGTAGATTCCTTTACCTTGGTCTGTCAAAGCAACATTGTCAATCAAATTTGCATTCAAATCTACTAAAAGAGATTTCATCTTTTCTTGTGCCATAACCCACATATCACGACACGCTATAAGTGTAATTACTGGCTTACCATGAAAAATATTTTTTGCTTGTTTAGTTTTTAAAAATCCTACTACAGGTGATGATGGAGCTAAAAACCAAATAGTATATCCCAAGATTATCAAATCATAATCATCATCTAAAAATTCAACCTCTTTAACCTCACAACCATCTAAATGTACCGCTTCAGGAAACTCATCAGTAAACTCATAGTATTTCCAAGGATAAGGATACTCCTCTACTGGCTCAATAGCCCTTACATGTACTTGTATCTCTTCATCTGGTAATTTAGATATGAAACTCTCAATTACACTTTTAAGTTGACCTGTTTGAGAATAGTATAAAACTAAAACTTTTTTCATTATTGATATTTTCTTTTAATAAAATGGGTATAGTCTTCTATTTTAC
>CAZIAJ010000177.1:0-4516 GCA_964537565.1 uncultured Sulfurospirillum sp. | reverse complement strand
GGTGGAGGTAATGATACCAAAGATGTTTTAAAGTCTATAAATGAGCTTGATCTGGAATCTTTGGCACAAGTTACATATATCATTCCCATAATGAACTCTTTGATACAGGCAAAAAATGCTGAATTTATGGCTCATATATTAAAAGATAAAAATTTGATCTTTGCTTTAAATGGAGTAAATAGTTTATCAAATCTTCAAAAAGATTGGCTTTTTTGGTTTGGCAGTGAAGCTATGGGGCTTGAAAGTTATTTTAAAAAATTAAATGAGCCAAGAACGATCATCATGCCTTACTCTCCACTTTTTGAATTGGCTGCATTAAGCAGGATGAGCATATCGGGTTATTCACAAATAGCAAGAAAAACTGATATGGCAACTTTTCAAAAGAAACTTTTTCAAAAATATAAAGATGATAAAGAGATGTATCTATCCAAATTAAGAGAATATAGAAGAAGCAAAAATGCCAAAGATTTTCTTGACTCTTTTATAGAAGATATCAAATATGAAATCATCGGTGAAAACTAACAATAGGATAAACAATGTTTAATAAAAATGAATTTGAAGAGTTTGTAGCAGAGATAACATATCTAAATGAATCCACAAAATCTCTAATAGAACAAATCAAAGAAGCTGATGCTAAGAGCATATACTTAAAAGAGGTTTTAGGGCAATTAAAATCTATATCAAACTCTTTAAATTTTCATATTGAAAAAGTGATTGATGAAAATCTGTATAAAGAGCTTAAAAGAATTTTTGATCATAAAGTAAAAGAGATAGTTGAGAGCATAGAAGTATTGAAAAATATATCTATCTCAACTTCTCAAAGTATAGAGTTTGTAAACAGTGCCAATAAAAAATTGGCAAAAAGAGAAAAATATAAAATAATTGAATCTCTTTTGTATATCTTGTTTTTTATATCAGGAATGGCACTGCAAGCATATTTTCATATCATACATTTATAAGGAGAGACAATGATAGCTACACCAACTTGGATAAATGCAAACAGTGCAATGGCATATCATGCTGAAAGTAAAGATAACTACTATCAAAAAGAGGGAGATTTGGGAGAGTGGCAAGGCAAAGGGGCTGAGGCTTTAGGTTTTATCGGAACTATAACTCAAAAAGAGCTTGAAAAAGCACTATGGGGTAAAGATATAGATGGAAATGAAGTAGTAGGAGTAAGGCTTGATAAAGATGGAGATAGAAAAAGAGCTGCACTTGATCTGACTTTTAATGCTCCAAAATCTATCTCTATAGCAATGGAAATGGCTAATACTATAGATAATAAAGAGTTGGCAAACTCCATAGTAAAAGCCCACGAAAATGCTGTAAGTAAATCGATTGATAAATTTGAAAAACTGATTCAAACAAGAGAAACAGTTGATGGAGAAACAAAAAAATATCTAAGTGGCAATATCGCTGTAGCAAAATTTACCCATTCTATTGCAAGACCGGTAAAAGATGAAAAAGGTAAAACCACTGTCGATCCATCTTTGCATACCCATGCAGTTGTAATGAATATAACAAAAGCAAAAGATGGAAGTTTTAAGGCTATAGAAACAGCAGAAATCTTTAAAAACTATATGAAAATAGGAGCCCAGTATAGAATGGAGCTTGCCAATGAGCTTAAAGAGCTTGGATTTGATATAAGGATTACAAACCAATCTCAAGCCTTTTTTGAAGTGGATTTAAAGAGTAAAGATGATGATAAACTAATAGAAACTTTTAGCAAAAGATCAAAACAACTCAACAATGAAGACTTAATCGAAGAGTTAAAAGAAAAATATCCAGATAAAAGTGACGGTGAAATAAAACAGATGGCAACTTATCACAGTAGAGAGTGGAAAGGAGTAATTGATAGAGAAGCCATCTTAAAAGATAATCTGCAAAGAGCCATTGAAGCAGGATTTGATAAAGAAAAGTTTCAAGAAGTCAATAAGAGTAAAAATGAAACCCTATCATACTCCCAAAAACTTGATAAAGCTGAAAAGTATTTAGAAAACGCAGTTTATGCCCTAAGTGAGGAAAATAGTGTATTTAACAAAAACGACATCGTAACAACTGCTTCTAAGATGGGCTTTATAGAGGGAATAAATCCTGAAGTATTTGAAGAAATTTTAAATGGCAATAAAAATATCATAGAATTAAAAGATGGATACTATACAACAAAAGAGATACTAAATAGTGAGCGAGAATTAATTGAAAGTGTAAAAGATGATAAAAAAATAAAGCAGGTTTATTTTAAAAAAGATGCTAAAGAATTAGTAAAAAATTACTCTAAAAAGCTTAAAGAAAAAAGTGGTTACGGCTTAACAAAAGGACAGCAAGAAGCAACTGCACACATTTTAAGCTCTAAAAATCAAGTAATTGGTATACAAGGTGATGCGGGTGTTGGTAAAACCACAATGCTAAAAGCCTTGAATGAGCTAAAAACTGATGATACTAAAATAGTAGGACTCTCATATACCGGTAAAGCTGCAAATGAGATAGAACTTAAAACTACCATCAAAAGCAAAGAGACTTTTAAAGCTGCCGGAATTGAGAGCAGTACTGTATCAAGCTTTTTATACAAATACGATAAAGGATGCTTAGAGCTTAATGGGGATAAAAAATTAAAAATAATAGTTGATGAAGCAAGTATGCTCGGAACCAAAGATACTAAAAAATTAGTAGATATTGCAAAACAGACAAATGCACAACTTGTTTTAATAGGAGATGAAAAACAGTTCAAAGCAATAAGTGCCGGAGATCCTTTTACTCTTTTGAAAAATTATGCAGATATGAAAACAGTAAATATGAATGAAGTTCTAAGGCAAAAAGATAGGACTCTAAAAAGTGCAGTTTGGGCTTTAAATCAATATGATTCTAAAAAGGCATTTGAAATACTTGATAAAAAAGGATTGATACAAGAGAGTGATAAAAGAGTAAATGAAATAGTAAAAGAGTATTTTAAAGATGATGAAAAAGATAAATTAGCCGTAGTAGCAGGAAAGAATAGCTACAAAGATAATATCATCCTGACAAATACAAACGATACAAAAGATGAAATAAATAAGCAAATAAGAGAGCAGCTGCAGCTCAAAAATGAGATAGGTAATGAAAATATATCTATAACTATCAAACAAAGCTCAAATCTTTCTCCCTCAAAGCAATTTTTAGCAAGCAGTTATAAAGATAGCTCAAAAGTTCTTTTGCAAGCTACTATAAATGAAGAGTTAAAAGTAGGTAGAGAATTTAACATCACTAACATAAATGAAAAGCAAAATAGTTTAATTTTGGATGATAAATATGAAGTTAATCTAAAAGAGTATGGAAGGTTTCTTCAAGCTTACAAAGAAAAAGAGATAAATTTAAGCAAAAATGAAAAGGTTATTTTTACAAAAAATGATAAAAATCTTGGCATAAGCAATGGCGAAAGTGCAATTTTAAAAGAAATTGATAAAAATGGCAATGCAATATTTTATATTGAGGATAAAAATAAAGAGATAAGTTTCAATCTAAAAAGTGAGTATAACTATATCGACTATGGATATGCTATAACTACAATGAAATCTCAAGGTCAAACAGCAAAAAATGTAATAGTATATATGAAAAGGAGAATATCAAGACTTTAACTCCTTTTATGTAGCTGTTACAAGGGCTGAAGAGAGTTTGAAAATATTTACAGACAGTAAAGAGAAATTAAAAGATTTTATACAAATTGAACAAGTAAAATATAATGCCACAACTCTATGGCAACAGCTTGATAAAAAAGAGAAAGATAGGATTGAAAGATATACAAAAGAGATAAAAGAAAAAAAAGAAGAAGAAAAAGCTAGCGATAAACAACTCGACTTTGCTAAAAAAATAAGTGAAGAGCTGCATATAGAGTTAGATAGTGATAAAAAGATTGATGTTAAAAATTTTATAGATAGTAATTTAGATAATTATAATAAATCCCTGCAAAATGCTCCGGCAAGTGACAATCAACTAAAATTTAGCAGTAAAATAGCTGATACACTCTATATAAACTTAGATAAAGATAATTTAACACATAAAGAGGCAAAAGAGTTTATAAACAATCATATTGAAATTTTTAAAGAAGTGATGGATAACAGGCACGAATATCTTTTGCAAGTTGATCCAAACAGCTTACAGCCTAAAACACAAGAGAAATACTATACTGATTTATTAAAAGAAATAGGCAAAGAAAAAGAGTTTGACAGAGTTTTTGAGCTGATAAATAAATACAATGAAAACAATGAAGTTGGAATTTATGAAAAAATGGTTCAAATAGACAAGCTTGCAGAAACTCTGAATATCAAAGGTATGGATATAGCAAATAAAACAGCTAAACAATCTTTTGAAGAGGAGTATATAGATATATGGAGATTGAAAGACAATCCATATGAGATTGCAAAACATATAAATGAATACACTGATATGAAATATCAAGATGTAAAAGAGTTTGCAAAGATTGAGTTGATAGAGGAAAAAATTGATGATAAGTTTTTTGAGAGATTTGATGAGCTTGATAAAA
>CAZIAJ010000176.1:0-4531 GCA_964537565.1 uncultured Sulfurospirillum sp. | reverse complement strand
GATTTATACTGTGTCTTTTCCATATTTTAAACATATGATTATTATATCAGATTTGGTATAATTTCTTATACAAAGGAGAAGAATGAGTATTAGAATTCCAGCAGAGTGGGAAAAACAGAAATCCATCATAGTTGTATTTCCAACAACACACAAAGATTGGCAACACTCTATAAAAGAGATTCAACTTAGTTATGTTAACTTCATAAATGCTATTAGAAGATTTCAAAAATGTATTATAGTTTGTGACACCCCAAAGATACTAAATAATTTTTTTGATTCTTATAAAAATATAGAAATTAAAAACATAAAAACAGATGACACCTGGATAAGAGATTTTGGTGCAATTGATGTTTTTATTGATGGTAAACTAAAATCTTATAATTTTATATTCAATGCTTGGGGAAATAAGTTTGAATCAACATTGGATAACAATTTTAATAACAGTTTTTTTCAAAACAACCTTATTGATGTTGATTTTATCCTTGAGGGAGGAAGCATAGATAGCAATGGAGATGGCACTATGCTAACAACTCAAAAGTGTATATTTAACAAAAATAGAAACTCTACATGTAAAGATATACAGAGCAAAATAAAAAATCTTTTTGGTTTAAAAGAACTTATAGTATTAAAACATGGTACTTTAGTTGGAGATGATACAGATTCACATATAGATACATTGGCACGTTTTATATCAAAAGATACTATTGTATATATAAAATGCTATGATAAAAATGATACTCATTTTAAAGAGTTGCAGATGATGGAAAAAGAGTTACAGCAGACAAGTTTTAAACTTATCCCTTTACCCCTTCCTACTCCAAAATACTTCAACAATAAACGCCTTCCTGCTACTTATATCAATTTTGTATTTTTAAATAATGCACTGATTTTACCAACATATAATGATGAAAATGATGAAAAAGTAGTTTCAATTTTAGAAAAAACTCTACCAAATAAAAAAATACTAAAAGTTGATGCTTCCATATTTATAAGAGAATATGGTTCACTTCACTGTTCTTCTATTCACAAGGTGTTACAAATATAAACATATATTATAAATAATGATTTAATTTGTTACAATTATTCTGTTTTTATTAAAAAATGACTAAAATATACATGTAACCAACATTATTTAATAGGATAAAACGTAACAACAGCAAGCAACCTCCTCGCGTTTTATCCTATTTTTTCTTTTTTTTCTGTATAATCACAAAAAACATATAGGTGAATCATGACTCTTCAGAAAAAAGCAACAGTTATCTCTTCCGCAACAGCAGGGATACTAATAATAATCAAACTAACTATAGGTATATTAAGTGGCTCAGTAGCAGTTTTAGCTTCAGCAATTGACTCAGTTCTTGATCTTATCATATCAGCATTTAACTACTTCGCAATAAATAAAGCTGAACAACCAGCAGATAAAACATTTAACTATGGAAAAGGAAAGATAGAAGCATTGGCGGCTGTAATAGAAGGCACGATTATTACAATGAGTGGTCTTTTTATACTCTATCATGCTATTAAAAAAGCTTATGTAGGAGAAGAGACAACTCTACTTGGCTCTTCAATATTAGTTATGACAATCTCACTTATAATAACAATAGCTCTTGTAATGTTCTTAAACTATGTTGCAAAAAAGACAAATAGTATGGTTATAAAATCTGATGCACTTCACTATAAAACAGATGTTCTTAGTAATGGAGCAATTTTAATCTCTCTTATACTTATTTACTCAACAGGAATACAAATTATAGATGCAATAATGGGTGTCATTATCTCAGTATATATCATATATTCTGCATACGAAATTATCAAAGAGGGTGTATATGTTCTATTAGATGCTGCACTAGATGAAGATATAGTAAATGAGATAAGAAGTATTATAGAAACCGAAGAAGGAGTTAATGATTATCACTATCTAAAAACAAGAAAATCAGCAAATACAAATTTTGTTGATGTTCACTTAGTTTTCAATGACGGTATATCACTTTTAAAAGCTCACTCGATAGGTGACAAGATAGAAGATAAGATAGCAAATATTAACAAAAATGAAGAATGGATTATAAATGCTCACCTTGATCCATATGACGACTCTATCATAAATGATGAAAAAAATAGAGATTAGATAAGTGCTCAACCATAATAAATAACATATTTAATGCTCAAGCACTTAAGGAGCAAAAGCTCCTTACACTAACATCGCTGTTATATTGTAACCTATAAAAGAAATAGTCCAAGCTACAGTCGTTGTAAATACAAATAGATATCCTAGATACTTATAACTTCCTGACTCTTTTGCAAAAACTATTGACGCTGCAAAACAAGGTAGATATATCATAACAAAAAGTATAAATGATACAGCAGTTGGAAATGATATATTGTTTTTAATCTCACTAGATAATGAATTTGTTGTTTGTGCAACATCTCCACCCAAAGAGTATAAAACTCCTAATGTAGATACTACAACCTCTTTTGCAGCTAGACCAGCTTCAAGAGCTACAGTTAATCTCCAGTCAAAACCAAGAGGAGCAAAAAATGGTGCTGTTGCTTTTCCTATGACGCCTAAATAACTGTTTCCTAACGACTCCTTAGTTAGCTCATTTTGTAATTTAGTTTTTTCTTCACTACTCTGTGCTATCTCTATTTTTTTTGCATACTGAAGTTCTAATTCAGGCTGTTTTGGATAGTTACTAGCAAACCAGATAAAAACACTAGCTCCAAGTATAAATGTACCAGCTTTTTTAAGGTACATTATTGATTTTGTAATTACTGTGTGCCATAAAAGTTTAAAAGATGGTAAACGATACTTTGGCATTTCCATAACAAAAGGCTCATCTTTTCCTTTAAATACAAGCACTTTAAGTACTTTTGCAGCAATTAAACCAAATATAGCCCCTACAATATAGATGATAAAAAGAACATTACCAGCACTTTGAGCCCCAAAAAAGGCTCCTGCAAAAAGTACATAAACAGGAAGTTTTGCACCACAACTCATAAAACCAATTATAAAAAGAGTAATTAGCCTATCTTTATCATTTTTTAGAGTTCTTGCACTCATATAAGCAGGAACAGAACAACCAAATCCAGTAACAAGAGGGATAAAACTTTTCCCATGAAGTCCAAACTTATGAAAAAACCCATCTAATAAAAATGCTACTCTACTCATATAACCTGTAGTCTCTAGCAAAGCAATTCCTAAAAACAAAATCATAATATTTGGTAAAAAAAGCACCACCGCACCAACTCCAGAAATAGCTCCATCAGCTACAAGTGAACCTAACTCACCATCTCCAAAAATGGTCTTAGCATAATCACCTAAAGAGACAAAAAATGCATCTATCCAATTCATAGGAATTGAGCCTAACTCAAATGTAAGCTGAAACAATCCCCACATAAAAAAAAGAAAAATTGGGATACCAAAGACTTTATGTAATAATACAGAATCTATCTTTTCTGTAAGACTTTTATTTTCCTCTTTTTTAAATGTTACTGTTTCCATAACAGCCCCCTTGGCAAAGGAGGCTTTCTCTTCAGAAAAAATTTCTTCTATATCTTTAGTATTATAGTGGATATACAAATGATTTAAAGCTTCTCGGATGATAGGTAAAAGTTCAATCCAGATAGGTTCATCATGCATATTCTTGTAAGTTTTTACATCTTCTTCAAGAAGTTTAATAGCCAAAGACCTATAATCATCACTCCCAGTATATTTCTTATCTTGAAAAAATTTAGTTATATTTTCTATCTCTTCTTCTACTGTATCACTAAATATAAGCTTTGAACTATCTTGAGTAAAACTTGCCATATCTACTGTTCTATTTATGAGCTTTCCAACACCTTTTTTAGTAGCAGCTGAAACTTTTACACAAGGAACACCTAATATATTACTTAATTGCTCTTCATCTATGCAAATACCCTCTTTCTTTGCCTCGTCCATCATATTAAGTGCAACAATCATTTTTTTATTTAGACCCAAAAGCTGTGTCGTTAAAAAAAGATTTCGTTCTAGATTTGTAGCATCTACTACGTTTATAATCATATCATAATATTCATTTTCTAAAAACTCTTTTGTTACTCTTTCATCTTGCGTATAATCATTTAAAGAGTAAGTTCCTGGTAGATCTATAATTCTTATATTAAAACCATGAAAATCAAAACTTACTTCAGCTTTCTCTACTGTAACTCCGGAAAAGTTACCTACTCTAAGTCTAGAATTAGATATAGAGTTAATAAGCATACTTTTACCAACATTTGGTTGCCCTACAAGAGCTATAATAAGATTTTTCATATTCTCTCTACTCTAATCTCTTTTGCTTCTTCAAATCTCAAAGCAATCATGCCAGTACCAACTTCTACTTCTATTGTACTTTTTGTTAAACTAAGTGCTTTTACTTTTATAGAGCTATTTTTCCTTAATCCTAAAGAAGCCAATCTTTGCTTTAGTTCTCCATCTGCATTTACTTTTAATACAACTGCTTTTTCATCTGTTTTTAAATCTGCTAATGTCATAATTTTCCATCCTAAATAATTC
>CAZIAJ010000175.1:0-4538 GCA_964537565.1 uncultured Sulfurospirillum sp. | reverse complement strand
TAATCTCCTTTTTTTAATTTTTTGTATTATACTACTATTTTTTCTTTTTTGCAATTGTATAGACTCCACGAACAAGTCCGTATAGTAAATATCCTGTTATTAAAAATGTCGTACTCTCTATAGGGTATAAATAAAGAAGTGAAAAAATAACTATTAAAATAACTAAAACTTTTGTTATATTTGCTTTTTTCATATCTATCTTTTTAAAGCTTGGGTACCTGATATTACTAACCATAAGAAAAGACAATACACCAAGAGAAATCAACATAATAATTTCAAACCCATGAAGATAAGGATACTTTAAATATGCCAATATCCACATAGTAAGAACAACTGCAGCACCTGGAATTGGAATTCCTATAAAAACAGAAGGTTCACTTAGTCCACTCATAACATTAAATCTTGCAAGTCTAATTGCTCCAAAAACAACATAAATAGCACTAAAAAGAGCGCCTAGTTTACCAAATTGATAACCTATACTAAAGTAAAAAAGCATAGCTGGAGCTGCACCAAAAGCTATAACATCTGCCAATGAATCAAATTCTGCACCAAACTTACTTGTTGTATTGGTAAGTCTAGCAACTCTACCATCAAGTCCATCTAATACAAGTGAAAGCAAGATATATATTGCAGATTTTTCAAACTGACCATTTGAAGAAGCTATTATGCCTATGACTCCTAAAAATGCACTTGCCGCCGTAAAAAGATTTGGAAATATATACATAAGTTGTAATTTTTCACCGTTGCTATCTTTCATCTGTTTTCCCCTTATGAGCAAAGTAACCAAGCACACTTTCACCAGCTTTTACCTCATCTCCAATAGCAACTTTTACTCTACTATCAAGTGGAAGATAAAGTTCAATGTCTCCTTCAACTAACAACCCAAATCTTTGTGCTGATTTTAAAGGACCAATAGTTTTAAAAAGTTCAATTTTTCTTGCAAACATTCCTGCATTTATATTTATAAAAACTTCATTATAACTACTCATACAAGACAGAGTTACTCTCTCACCCAATTGTTTACTTAAAGGTTCACTTGTTGGCAAAAAAAGTCCGTGTCTTCTGCTTGTTTCTTTTATGCTCATTTTTGTTGGTGCTCTTAATATACATGTCTCTAAAAGTGACTTTTGAATCTCTACTTTAATATACTCATTTCCATCTTCATATCTTACTTTTGCAATATTAGATACCGTACCATCACATGGTGCTAGTATAGCCATATCATCATCTTCAGCAGGAAGACGTTCTGGATTTCTAAACAAATATGCAACAAAAATAAAAAATACAAAAAATACCCAAGGTAATAGATCAAACCATAACGATAATACAAACAACACTAATACAAAAAAGAGATACTTCCAACCCTCTTTTGCTATTAGTTGTGTTGTTGTATTATTTTTCATCACTATCATCTTCTTTTTTCTTTTTTTGTGATTTTATACCTTTTTCCTCTTCATAAGCATGAATTATTTCTCTAAGTTGATCTCCATCTATAGTCTCATTTTCATTTAAAGAGAGAACAATGTTTTCAATACACTCTTTATACTCTTCAAGTCTTTCTAACACTATCTTATATCTATCATCAAGCATATTTTTTATATAAGTATCAAGATTTTCTGACATCTTATCACTACAATCATTTGATGAACTTCCACCTAAAAAAGTATTGTTCTGACGTGATATAACCATAAGTCCAGCTACTTCGCTCATGCCATATATACTTGCCATAGATTTTATAATATCAGTTGCACGTTCAAGGTCATTTCCAGCACCAGTACTAACTTCACCGATAAATATCTCTTCTGCTGCACGACCACCTAAAAGTACATCTATCTCCGCTATAAGTTCATGCTTTTGTGCTAAGAACTTATTCTCTTCAGGAGTATTAAGTGTATAACCAAGTGCCGCAAGTCCGCGAGGAATAATAGATACTTTAGATACACTTTTTGCACCTTGTGTAGTTTCAGCAATAAGAGCATGTCCACTTTCATGATAAGCTACTATACGTTTTTCTTCTGGATTTATACGTCTACTTTTTTTCTCTAAACCAGCTATTGAACGCTCAACTGCTTCAACCATGTCTTTATGGTGAACATGAGATTTATTAGCACGTCCAGCTAAAAGTGCAGCTTCATTGATAATGTTTGCTAAATCTGCTCCTGCAAGCCCAGCAGTTAATCTCCCTATCTCTTCCAAGTCTACATCTTTTGAAAGCTTTACTTCACCTACATGAACTTTTAAAATATCAACTCTTCCTTGAAAATCAGGTTTATCAACTAAAACTTGTCTATCAAATCTTCCTGGTCTTAAAAGTGCTGCATCTAAAACTTCTGGTCTATTTGTAGCTGCAAGAACTATTACTGGTGATTTATCTGAGCTAAAACCATCCATCTCGGCAAGTAGTTGATTTAGTGTCTGTTCTCTCTCATCATTACCACCCATTTGACCATTGGCAGCTCTACTTTTACCAATTGCATCAATCTCATCTATAAAAACTATAGCGGGTGCCTCTTTTTTTGCATTTTCAAACAAATCTCTTACACGACTTGCTCCAACTCCTACAAACATCTCTATAAAACTTGAGCCACTTACAGAGTAAAAAGGAACTTCTGCTTCACCAGCAACTGCCTTTGCAAGAAGAGTTTTACCAGTACCTGGAGGTCCTACAAGAAGAACACCTTTTGGTATTTTTGCACCAAGATTTAAGTATCTATCAGGATGTTTTAAAAAATCAACTATCTCTTTTACTTCTTCTTTCGATTCTTCAACACCAGCAACATCATCAAATTTAACATTTGGTTTTTCAGAACTAACAAGTTTTTTACTACTTCCCATCCCTAAGATACCACCACCCATATTTTTTTGCATACGATTTGCAAGAAGCATCCAAATACCAAAAAATATAAAAATTGGAATAACCCAAGAAAAAAGAATTTCTGTTAAAATATTTGTCTCATTATATCCACCATAAGGAATCTTTTTTTCATCTAAAAGTGGAATCAAAGTTGGATCTTGCCCGACCTTTTTTACAATATAAACTGTCTTTGTAGCACCTTTTTCATCAACTGCTCTAAGAATAGTTTGCCCCATAGCAACATATGTTATTTGATTTTTCTTCACTAGCTCTTTAAAATCATAATAATTTATATTCTTTGTAACTGCTTTTCCACCTTGGATTCCATTCATACCACCCATACCATCATCAGGAGCTAAAAAGTTTTTAAATACCATTATGATTACAATTGAAAAAATTGCAAATACTAAAAGTGGATTTTTATTAAAAAAATTATTGTTTTTATCGTCTCTATTATCGTTATTTGGATTCAAGTTTTTACCTTTTTATTACAAGTGTATACCACTCGTCTTTTTTATATTTTTCTACAATTTGCATAGATTTAAATCTACTCTCTACTCTGTCTACATACTTATCTAAGATACCAGAAAGTATCAGTATTCCATTTTTCTTTGTAGCATTCATTAAATCAGAAGCAAGCATTATCAATACATCTGCTATTATATTAGCAATAACAACATCATACTCACTATCTCTTTTTTGAACAGACCCTGACCAAGAGTTATTATACTCTGTATCATTTAATTTAAAATTGTCTTTTGCACTCTCAACTGCAATCTCATCAGTATCACAAAAATCTATATTTGCTCCTAATTTTGCACTAGCAATAGACAAAATTCCACTTCCACAACCTACATCCAATACTCTATCATCTTTTTGTAAATATTTTTGTAACATCAACAAACAACTATAAGTCGTTTCATGATGTCCTGAGCCAAATGCAAAAGCTGGATCTATAAGAATATTTAACTTATCTTTTTTTCTCTCTACCCAACTAGGATGTATATAAAAATCACCTATTTCTATAGGTTGCACAGATTTTTGATAACTACTAATCCAATCTATATTTTTTCTAGTTTCTAATTTTGTATTAACTTCTACATCTTTATTGAGAGTTTTACTAAGACTCTGTGCAAAATGTTGCACTCCATAATCAACAATATCAAGTTCTTCTTCACTACGCACGATGATAACACCATCGCGCTCTTCTATTGCTTCATTGGTAAGGGTTAGGATAAAGTCGACGAAACGTTCATATTCGCCTAATGGGGTAATATATAGTTCATTATAGGTCTCTTCCACGATCAGCCTAAAACGTCCTCTAATTTCTCTTTTAATACTGCAGGTGTAAAAGGTTTCACTATGTAGTTATTAACACCGGCTTTTAAAGCTACGATTACTTCAGCTTTTCCACCTTCAGTTGTAACCATTATTATAGGCATATCTTCATATTTTGATTCTGCTCTTACTTTTTTAACTAGCTCTAGTCCATTCATCTCTGGCATATTCCAGTCTGTTATAAGTACATCGATATCATCATTTTCACACATGACTTTCCAAGCAACGGCACCATCTTCGGCTTCTAAAACGTCTTTATAGCCCAGCCTTGCTAATGTATTTTTTATTATACGGCGCATTGTCGAGCTGTCATCCACTACTAGCAATCTCAATGTCACTCCTTTTT
>CAZIAJ010000174.1:0-4571 GCA_964537565.1 uncultured Sulfurospirillum sp. | reverse complement strand
TGTTTAGATAATTTACCATCATTTTTAAAGTTGGTTCTTTTAAATCAAAACTTTGAGTAGCTAAAATGTTGTATCTATTTACTAAAATTTTATTGGCCTGAATCTCTTTTAAAGACAACTCAGTATTTTTTTTATAAAACCTTCCTAAGCTTTTTTTAAAACCTCTTTTTTCCAAATACAAGACTATTTTTTCATTAAACTCTTTTAACCATCTATTTTTGTTCTTAAGCTTGGATGAATCTACTTTACCAATAATGTCCATATTTTCTAGTTTTTTAAAAGGAGTTTCAATAACATTTGCCATCATAGTACTTAACAAAAAGATAAATGTTATCAACAAACGCATCATACAACTCCCTTAATTTGTTATTATTATAGCAAAAATAGGTGAGTTGTATAATCTCTCAGATTTCTAATCTTTATGATGAGTAGCATAAATAGCTAATCCAGTAAATATCATGCCTCCTACTATATTGCCAATAGTAACTGGAATTTGATTCCATAACCACCAATCAGATATACTTATATCTGCTCCGAGCATCATACCTGTGGGGATAACAAACATATTGACAACGGCATGTTCAAACCCTTGTGCAAAAAAGGTCATTATTGGAAGCCACATAGCAAAAATTTTACCAATTGTAGATGTTGAAGTCAATGCCATAACAACTCCTAATGTAACCATCCAGTTACACAATATTGCTTTTGTAAAAACTGTGACTAAACCATCTGAACCAATTTGTGCATATCCTATAGTTTTTGCTTCTGCTATTTTTTTGATTAGTTCTATAACTGGTGTTGATTCAACGTGTCCAAACTTAGTTGTAACTATAACAAAAAGTGCGCCATATATTAAGCTACCAATTAAATTACCAATAAAAACAAGTGTCCAATTTATAAGCATGTTATTGAAACCTATCTTTTTTTCACAAAATGCTACAGGAAGAAGCGCAAAACTACCAGTTACTAACTCTAACCCAAGTAAAACTATCATAACAAAGCCAACAGGGAATATAATAGCACCAATAAGTGGTATATGTGTTTGTGTTGAAGCAGTTAGTGCCAATGTTGTAGCTACACCCAAAAGTGCTCCAGAGAGCCCACCTCTTATCAACAAATCTTTTGATTTTAGTCCTGCTTTATATGTTCCAGCTGTTATCATCTGTGCAACTACTGCTTCTGGCTTAACATAGCTCATCTATTCTCCTTAAGTAATTTTGATGATTATAACACGTTAAAAAAAGTTATTATATAAATAAGTGATTAAAAATCATACAATTAAATGATTAAATTATAATATTTATATAGTATAATTTTTCTATAATATAATCAAGGAATAAAATGGAAGCACTAGAAAAAGCTTTTAAACAAAGAGATTCAAAAAGAAACAAAATAGAAAAAATAAAAGATTTAAAAACACCTATATCAGTTTATGAGAAGATTGAACAGTTTGCATTGGAAGGGTATGAGTCTATTGCCCCTGAAGATAAAGGCTATTTTTTGAAATGCTTTGGGATTTTTGATAAACCAGCAACACCAAATCAATTTATGATGAGAGTACGAATTCCAGGAGGAAAACTACACTACAACCAAGCCATAGCAATAGGAAAAATAGCAAAAGAGTATGGTAAAAACTATATAGATTTAACCACAAGAGCACAAATAGAGCTTAGATATCTTAGTATTGAAAATATCATACATGTATTAAAAGAGCTAGAAAGTGTAGGTATAACATCATATCAAACAGGTGTAGATAACTTTAGAGGTATCGTAGCTGACCCTTTTGATGACTTTAGCTATGACAATATACTGCCGTCTTATGATTTGCTTTTAAAACTACAGAGTAAATTTTTATATAATAAAGATTGGATTAGTGCACTCCCAAGAAAGTTTAATACTTCAATCTCTGGATCCATAACAAACAGATGTAATGTTTTTGGACATGATTGCTGTTTTGTTTTAGCTCAAAAAGATGGTGTATATGGCTATAACATGTACTTAGGTGGTAAAGTTGGAAAAATTGCAAAAAATGCAGATATATTTTTGGAGACTCAAGAAGATGTACTAAATGCTTATAGTGCCATCACTAATATATTTAGACAATATGGCTTTAGAGATAATAGAAACAAAAATAGACTTTTTTTTCTTATAGAGAGTGTTGGCATACAAACGATTGCAAAAGCTATCAAAGAGTATGCTAAGCAAGATTTTAAAACAGCTGGCATAACGCTAACAAAAATGCACAATCAATCTTCAGACCAAGGTAAAACTCTTCTAAGAGATCAAACTTTTGCACTTAATGTAGTAGTTTTAGCAGGAGTATTTACAGGGACTCATCTAATACAAGCAGCTAATCTTTCAAAGAAGTATGGAAGTGGCGAGATAAGATTGGATATAGAACAAAACCTACATCTTATGAATATAAAAAAAGAAAATTTACAAACTGTTTTAAATAACGAGTTTTTTAACTCTTACAGTAATAAAAGCTCGACATACGCCAACAATATGATAGCTTGTGCTGGAGAAGAGCATTGTCAATTTGGAGTTATCCCAAACAAACCAGATGCAATAGAGATGGCAAAATATCTTGAAAAAAAAGTACCATTAGAAGAAGATAGTAAAATCAGAATGTACTGGTCAGGATGTGTAAAAGGGTGCGGTTTACACGACTTGGGTGATATTGGATTTGAGGGGTGTAAAGCAAAAGTTGATGGAGTCAATGAGTATGGTGTTCATATCTATCTAGGTGGAAAAGTTGGAGGTAGTGCAAGGATAGGGCATAGTATACTAAAATCTGTTCCTCTTAGATATGCAAGGTTCTATATAGAATCTCTTGCTTTAGAGTACAAAAGACTAAAACTAAAACATGAGAGTTTTGAAGAGTTTAACATAAGAGTATTGAGTCAATATAGCAGAGCTTCTATAGGATTTATGATTATGCTTTTAGCTTATATTAGAAAAAACAGCATAGATATCAGTATAGGATTTAAAGAGAGTGTAAAAAGTGGTAGAAATGAAAATTTTGAAATCTTTGAAATAGGAAGAAAACTATATAAAAATATCATGCATGAAGAGCCTTATGATATGTATGAAGACTTTACTCCAATTAAGTCAATATATGGCATAAAAAAGATAAACTACCAAAAAGAAAACATACCAAAAGATTTTGCTCAAATGATTATGGAGATGATTCAACAAAAAAATAGAGCTTTAGTTTTCACTCAAATAAACCACTATATAGAGTACAGATAATGAATACCTTACCGATTTTACTTAAAAATCCAAAAATTCTTCTCATTGGAGGAGGTAAAGTGGCTCTTCAAAAAGCTACAGTTTTAATAAATAATAATATAGAATTTAAAATAGTCTCAAAAGAGTATATAGCTGAATTTGAAGCTCTTAATATAACAAAAGAGAAAAAAGAGTTTGATATAAAAGATACAGCCTCTTACCAATATATCATAAATGCAACTGCTAATGACCAAGTAACAAATGAACTCTTAAAACATAAAAATTTTTTACTAAATGTTGTTGATAAACCAGAATTTTGTGATTTTTACTTTAGCTCACTACTAAACTACGGTAAGTTAAAGATAGCAATCTCTAGTGATGGGGCATCTCCAACTGTTACACAAGTAGTAAGAGATGAGATAAAAAAAATCATACCAAAAGATATAGAAACTATCTGCACAAAACAAGCATTTGATAGAGCCAAAGGCTCAATAGATAAAGCAAAAGCAAAGCAAATAACAAAAGATAGTTTTACACAAATCTATCTAATAGGTTGCGGTTTAGGAGATGCGGAACTTTTAACTCTCAAAGCTTACAAAGTTATGCAAAAAATAGATATTGCCCTTTACGACCACCTTATTACAGATGAAATCTTAGAACTTTTACCTCTACATGTAAAGAGAGTTTTTGTAGGAAAAAGAAAAGGTTTTCACTCTAAAAATCAAGAAGAGATAAACAAACTCATACTCTCATATGCTCAAAAAGGGCTAAAAGTAGCTAGACTTAAAAGTGGTGATCCTTATATATTTGGCCGTGGAGCTGAAGAGGCTATTGATTTGATAAAACATGGATATAGGGTTGAAGTCATAAATGGACTATCTTCTTGTATAGCAGGAGTTGCTAGTGCAAAGATACCTGTAACGGCAAGAGGATATGCTACGAATTTTTCAGTAGTCTCTGCTCACTTAAAGGGCTCTTTAATCAATCTTGATTGGATAGATCTTCTACATATAAAAAACCATACTACTGTAGTATTAATGGGACTTAGCCTTTGCAAGAAGATACAAGACATGGCTCTAAAAAACAATATAGATAAAGATATGAGAATTGCTATAATATCAAATGCTTCAAGAGAAAATCAAAAATCAAAAATTACAACTCTAAAAAATCTTCATGATGCTTCTTTAGAGATGAAAAGTCCAGCAGTCTTAGTCTTTGGTGATGTTGTTGAGCTTCATAAAATTCTTTCATAATAAATAGAAATTTAACAATCACTTAACAATGTTCTGCTACAATATTTCTTATAAAAAATATTTAATCTGTTTTTATAAAGTCACATC
>CAZIAJ010000173.1:0-4626 GCA_964537565.1 uncultured Sulfurospirillum sp. | reverse complement strand
TTTTAATGCTAATATTAGATAATCAAACAAATATAGAAATAGATATAAACATGCTAGAGAACATATCTAAAATAGATAAAGAGATAGAAGTAATCATCGTTGATGATGAAACTATGCAAAAAATAAATTTTGAACAGAGAGAAATCAATAAAACAACTGATGTTTTAAGTTTTCCACTAGAAGATTTGCCCCATTTTCCACTTGGTTCTATAGTTATAAATAGTGATTTAGCTACAATAAGAGCTAAAGAGTTAGACCATAGTATAAAAGATGAAATAACACTCATGTTTATCCATGGATTTCTACATCTTAAAGGTTTTGACCATGAAAAAGATGATGGACAGATGAGAAAAGAGGAAGAAAAACTTATAAATGAGTTTAATTTACCAAAGAGTTTAATTATAAGAATGGAGAACTAATAATAATGGAATACGTTATATTTTTAATATCAATGGCTGCTCTAATATATGGGGCAAACTACATAATAGTAGAATCTGAAAGAATTGCACTTCACTTCAATATATCATCATTTGTGATTGGAGCAACTCTTATAGCCGTTGGTACTAGCCTTCCTGAAATGGCAGCTAGTATGGCTGCGAGTAGTGCAGGTAAACCAGAAATGGCAGTTGCTAATGTTATAGGAAGTGTAACATTTAATATTGCATTGGTTTTAGGAATTATCTTTCTAATTTCCAAAAACCTAACAGCAAAAAGAGATATTTTTAAAAAAGATGCAGCTTGGGCACTTTTTCCTTTAATTATATTTTTCATCATGATTTACGATGGAACAATAGGAAAATTTGAAGGTTTTATCTACTTTGCACTAATGGGTGCTTATTTACTTTATTTGTCTATGGATTCTAAAGCTATTGAAAGTAGTGTTGATACCAACCTTGCGAAAGAGAAATTTGCTTGGGGAAAGACCTTAGTATTTCTACTTTTGGGTTTTGTTCTTGTAATAGCTGGTGCAAATTATACTGTTGAGAGTGCATCAACCATAGCAAGAGGTTTAGGTGTTAGTGAGTGGATTATATCTTTACTTCTTATTGCATTTGGTTCAAGTCTCCCAGAGCTAGTTGTAAGCATCACTGCAGCGAAAAAAGGTAATACTGACATGGTTATTGGAAATATTATTGGAAGTAATATAGCAAACTTCTCAATCGTTTTAGGAAGTGCTGCAATTGTAAATCCTCTTACTCTTGATTTCTCAAAATATGGCTTTGATATATTATGTATGAGTGCAGCTTCTGTAATGCTTATATTTATAACAGCTAATAAATTATACAATAAATCAGCAGGAATAGGACTTTTAATCATCATAACACTAATGCTACACAATAGCTTAAAAGAATTCTTATAACTTGATATTACCATCATACACCAAACTTAAGTATACTTAAGTTTAATGCTTGATGGTAATATATCCCATCTCTAAAAGTTTATCATATATTTTGGATATAACTTTTCCTGCCGCTGCTCCACCATGTCCACCATGCTCAACCATAACAGTTACAGCATACTGAGGATCTTTATATGGACCATAAGTTGTAAACCAAGCATGAGAACGATGAAAATATTCTAGTTCATTCTCTTTCATACGTTTTTTTTCACTCTGAGGAATACCAACAACTTGTGCTGTTCCTGTTTTTCCTGCTATATCTATTTTAGATTTTATATACCAATGCCCAGTTCCTCTTACATGTGATATAACTTCTCTCATAGATTTTCTTATCAGTGGAAGATTTTTCTTATCAGTTGGCGTTAAAATATCTTTTTTATCATAAGAGACATTCAACTTACCAATACTCTGTATAAAATGAGGTGTCACTTCAAATCCTGTTGCTAAAAGTGCAGTATACTTTGCAACTTGAAGAGGTGTCACCAAAAAATAACCTTGACCAATAGAGCTAATTAAGGTTTCACCTTGATACCATGGCTTCTGATATTTTTGCATCTTCCAAGTTCTGCTAGGTACTGTTCCTCTAAATTCATATGGTAAATCTACTCCTGTTTTTTTAGAAAAGCCAAGATTTTTTAATACTGGTGAAATTCTATCAATTCCTACTTTTAAACTTCCCTTATAAAAATAATCATCACAACTCTCTCTTATAGCCTTTTTAAAATTTGTCTTTCCATGACCATTTTTTTTCCAACATCTAAATTTTCTTCCACCTAGTTCTAAAGTACCTGTATCATAAAAAGTTGTATATGGGGTAATCAAACCTGAATCTAAAAGAGCCAATCCTACTCCCATTTTTATAACAGAACCTGGTGGATATAATCCATTAATCAACTTATTTGTAAATGGATGATTAAAATCACTTGCTAAACTTTTCCACTCTTTTTGACTAATCCCACTTACAAACTGATTTAAATCATACTCTGGAAAACTTCCTGCAGCCAATATTTTTCCACTTTTTACATTCATAACAATAACAGCACCACTCTTATCACCAAATATTTTAGCTATGTATTGTTGAAGCTCTAAATCTAAACTCAACTTTATATCACTACTTACAGGTAGCTTTTTATCAATCTCTTCTATCTCTTTATTAAAAGCTGTAACTTTTGTTCTCTTAACACCTTTGTTTCCTTCTAATACAGAATTATAATACTTCTCTATACCAGTTCTACCTATAAAACCTGTTAATTTTGCAACTTCATTCTCTTGTTCATCTTTTAAATTTGCTTTTGCAACATAACCAATAATATGAGAGGCTAACTCTTTATATGGGTAATAACGTTTCGATGATATATTGATACTTAAATTATCTCTAAGTGATAACTTTGAAAACTCTTTTATAATGTCATTATACGAAATAAAATCTACAACTTTAACAAACTTATGAGAGTATGGAGAATCTCTTTTTATATAGAGTTTTTTAAGTTTTTTTGCTTCTAAGCCACCTATATTTTTAACTAAAAAATTAATCTCTTTCTCTAAAACTTTTCTTTTTCTTTTTGAACTCAACTGAGGTTTTATTCCTATACTAAATCCTAATTTATTAACAGAGAGTGGTTTTCCATTTATATCTAAAATTGAGCCACGAAAGGGTGCTAAATCATCTACTTTTATAGCATTTTGTTTTGCAATCTCTTCATAATATGTATTCGATTTTATACTTATATAGTAAATTCTTACAAGTAGTACTAACCAAAATGCACTAAAACCTAGAAGTAGAAGTTTTATTCTCACACTTTCCCTTTAAACAAAATAACACTCAATAATATATCAAAAGCAATATAATAAAAATACCACTGTGAAAAAGTAGGTCCATCTTGATGTAAAATATATGCTATAAAACTATTGAGAACAAAGTGTCCTAAATACGCTACAACAACATATATAGCTAAAATACAGTTATTACATGTAAAAAAATTTCTTATTTTATCTACAAATAGATAATAAAATAACATAAAACTAAGCAATGATGAAAATAGGTAAAATCCTTTATCTAAATCATATATTGTTAAATATATAAAACTAAGATATATATATAATTTACTCTTCTCTTTTTCAAAGTTTATAACAATATATGAGAAAAATACTCCTACGAACAAAGGTAAAAAAGTATATAACGAGCTTATAGTCTGATAAGCTACTAAACATAAACATAAGAGAGTTAATCTCAAATAGTTTTTATCAATGCTACTTCGTCGCATACTGGAAAGTGCTTACATTTAACACAATCAGCCCAAATTTTATGTGCTGGTAATGACTCTTTTGGAATCTCATTGAAGCCAATAGACTCAAAAAAGCTTTGTTGATATGTCAATGTAAATACACTTTTTACATCTAGACTTTTTCCCTCTTCTAGCATAGCTTTTACTATACTTTTTCCTATTCCTTTACCTCTATATTTATCAGAAACAATAAGGCTACGTAATTCACCTAAATCATATGCATGAAAATGAAGTGCGCCAAATCCTATTATATTTGTACTATCTTTTGCAACTATATATGAGCGTATATTAGTTGCCATCTCATCTGAACTTCTAAAAAGAATTGTTCCTGTTTTTACCTCTTCTACTACAAGAGCTTGCATCTCTTGTATATCAGAAAGTTTTGCCTTTGTATACTCAATCAATATCTACTCCAAATAGTGCTTCAAATATCTCATCAGTTACTTTTTGAACACCCTTTGTTTTTGAACTAGATACTGTAAGACAGTTTGGGTATATCTTTTTAAGAGCACTTACATCTTTTTGTTTTAACTTGTCAGCTTTTGTAAATATAACTAATATCTTTTGCTCGGGCCTACATATCTCATGAAGGTAAGATGATACCTCTTTATCTATATCTAAATCAGGGTGGCGAGAATCAACAAGATGAACAAAAAGTTTTATAGATTCTCTTTCTTTAATAAACTTAGTCAAAGTTTTTTGCCACTCATTTTTCATAGATTTTGAAACTCTAGCATATCCAAAGCCAGGAAGGTCTACCAATCTTGCATTAAAATCTTCTTCATCTTTTTTAAACTTTATATCAAAAAAGTTTATTAATCTTGTTTTTCCAGGAGTTGATGAACTTTTTGCTAATCCTTTTCTTTTAGTAAGTGCATTTATAAGAGAACTTTTACCTACATTACTTCGTCCTATAAAAGCTACTTCACTAACGCCTTCATC
>CAZIAJ010000172.1:0-4643 GCA_964537565.1 uncultured Sulfurospirillum sp. | reverse complement strand
ATATTATATGTAAAGCTATCGTAGTTATCTATCATTAAAATCATATATTTAGTAAATTCCTAACAATTTTAGATAGATTATAACATAAATAAAGGGAGGATAAAACCTCCCTATTTGATTATTTGTAATTATCTATCTGAAAATCCCAAAAAAACTCTATCCATTCTGTTGCTTCACGAGCAACAAAATCAGGTCGAACAAGTGCTTTTTCTTTATAATAAATAGACGCTACTTTTAATTCCAACTCTGGATACTCTTTATGTAAAACTTTTTTTATCTCAATCATAGTTTCACCACTATCAATAATATCATCGACTATAACAACTTTTTTTGCTTTGCTTAAATCTGGTACATTAAAGATATCTATGGTATCAAGTTTTCTAGTCTCCTCATAGTGAATTGAGTTTATAGCGTATAAATCTCTCATCTCTAATGCTTCTGCTAAAAAATGTCCTAATGTCATACCACCTCTTGCAATCGCTAAAATTACATCAGGATTGTATGGTTTTATCTCTTTAGCCAACATATTAACATCGACCTTAAACTCATCATAACTATAAAATCTCACTCTTTTCCCCTTTTGAAACTATTGAACTACAAATACTATAAAACTGATAACTGCTAAAGATACAACACCTATATTTATATCTTCAAACTCTTTTTTCATGAGTTTTATAAGTAAATATGCAACAAAACCAAATGCCAGACCATTTGTAATAGAAAAAGTAAGTGGCATCATAATAACAATTAAGAATGTTGCAACTGAAATTGCAAGATCATCAAAGTTTATATGAGATAGTTCACTAAACATAAGAACACCAACCATAACCAAAACTGGATAAATAGCATTTTCTGGAATTGCTTGAAAAAGTGGCATCATGAAAAGTGTTAAAACAAAGAAAAGTCCAGTAGCAACTGCTGTAAGACCTGTACGTCCACCCTCTTCTACTCCACTTGCACTTTCAATAAAACTTGTAGTAGTTGATAGCCCCAAAAGAGAACCTGCAACTGTTGCTGCTGCATCAGCCTCAAGAGTTTTTTCTAAATCTTTTCCACCCTCTTTAAAGAGTCCTGCACGATAACCAACACCTGCAAGAGTTCCTAAAGAATCAAACATATCTGTAATTAAAAATGTAATAATAACTGGAGCAAGAGCTAAAGTAAGTGCCGAAGTAATATCTAGCTCTAAAGCAATTGAGCCTATTGAAGATGGCATTGAGAAAAATTCCGTTGGCGCTGTTGCAACACCAGAAACCCATGCTACGATAGAAGTTAAGATAACCGCTATAATAAATGCACCTTTTACTTTCCATGCATAAAGTCCAAATACAAGAATTAATCCAAGAACACCAATAAGAACTTTAGGATCACCAAAATCACCAAGACCGACAAGAACAGCTGGATTTGCAACAACCATTCCCATACTTTTAAGCCCAATAAATGCAATAAAAGCACCAATACCAGCACTAATAGCACGTCTTAAATCATGAGGAACACTCTGCATAATCCAAACTCTAAACTGGGTAAAAGAGAGAGCTAAGAATAGTATACCAGAGATAAAAACAATACCCAGAGCACTCTGCCAAGGAATCTTCATACCAAGTACCAAACCAAATGTAAAATATGCATTAAGTCCCATACCAACACTCATTGCAATAGGAGTATTTGCCCATAAACCATTTAAAATAGTTGAAAAAATAGTTATTAAAGCAGTAGCTGTAACTAATGCTCCAAAATCCATACCTGTTTTACTCATAATGATTGCGTTCACTGGAACGATATACATCATTGTTAAAAATGTTGTGAAACCTGCTGTAAACTCTGTTTTTACATCTGTGCCGTGTTCTTTAAGTTTAAAAAAACCCAAGATATCTCCTTTAATTAGTTGTAGATTTTTAATTCATTGTATAGACTATCTCTCTCAACTGGTATAAAACCGCTTGTTGTAATTAAGTCTAAAAAGTTTTTTATATTCATACCAGTTGCACTTTTTGCCCCTGCTGCTGATTGAATCGCCTCACGCTCTATTGTTCCATCTAAATCATCTGCTCCAAATTCTAATGCTATAAGTGCTAAATTAATTGTTGATGTTGCCCAGTATGCTTTTATATGCGGTATATTATCTAACATTAATCTACTTATGGCATAAGTTTTTAAAATCTCCGTTGAACTTAAAAACTCTTCAACTTTAAGGTAATTATTTTCTCTTTGATATACAAGTGGAATAAAAGCATTAAAACCACCACTTTTATCTTGTAAATCTCTTAGTCTTAACATATGATCAATTCTATCTTTTCTTTTTTCTACATGACCAAATAGCATTGTTGCATTTGACATCTTACCTTTGCTATGCCAAAGTTTATGTATATCAAGCCACTGCTGTGAAGTTACTTTTCCTTTACAAATATAACTTCTTACTTTTTCATCAAATATCTCAGCACCTCCACCTGGCATAGAATCTACTCCATATTCAATCATTTTGTCTATAATCTGTTCATATGTTAAATTGTACTGAGTGGATAAAAAATTAATTTCTGCAGCTGTTAAAGCCTTTACATGTAACGATGGGAATTTTTCTTTTATTTTAGAAAAAATTTCTAAATACCACTGTAATCCTGTATCTGGATTATGTGCTGATACAATATGAACTTCTTTTATATCGTTATCATATGATTTTTCTACAGAATTTAAAATCTCTTCATGACTCATAGTATATGGATTAGGATTTTTTCTATTTGAACTAAAAGCACAAAACTTGCAAATATCTTTACAAATATTGGTTGGATTAATATGTCTGTTTACATTAAAAAATGCTTTTTTACCATAAAGAGACTTTCGTTTTATATTGGCATACTTCGCCAAAGTGAAAAGGTCTAACTCATAAAGAGCTAAACCATCTTCGTAATTTAGGCGTTCTTGTAATTCTAACTTTTCAATTAAGTTCATTAAAAACTTTCTATTTTATTTAAAAACAGTATTTTATCTTTTTTTGGTTAAAAACACTCTTACATGTAATTCTCTGGTGGAAAATTTTCAGCCATAAAATCTATATCTTTATCTCCTCTTCCACTCAAGTTAAGTAAAATTGATTCATATGGCTTTTCTTTTGCTAACTTCATAGCAAATGCTACTGCATGAGCACTCTCTAGGGCAGGAATAATTCCTTCATATTTAGATAAATCATAAAATGCTTGTACAGTTTCCGCATCATTTGCAGTTGCAACTTTTGTTCTACTTATACTATTTAGATATGCATGTTCCGGTCCTACTGATGGATAGTCTAATCCACTTGCTATAGAGTGAACTGGTGCAGGATCACCTTTTTCATCTTGAAGCATAATAGAATTAAAACCATGAAGAACTCCAGGCTTTCCATAAGTAAGACTCGCAGCATGCTCTCCTAATTTTGTACCTGTTCCTGCTGGTTCTACTCCATACATATCACATGGATCACTTATAAATGCTGAAAATAGTCCCATAGCATTACTTCCTCCACCAACACAAGCTACCAAATTATCTGGTAAATTTCCTGTCATTTCCATGAACTGATCACGTGCTTCAAAACCAACCACACTTTGAAAATCTCTTACCATTTTTGGATATGGATGTGGTCCAACAACTGAACCAATTGCAAAAAACATATTTTCTGGATCACTCATATATGCTCCAAATGCACTATCTACTGCTTCTTTTAAAGTTCTTCCACCAAATCCTACTGGTATAACTTTTGCACCTAACATTTTCATACGAATTACATTTGGATGCTCTTTTTCTATATCTACTTCTCCCATATGTATCTCACACTCTAAACCAAAATATGCAGCTGCTGTTGCAAGTGCAACACCATGTTGCCCAGCTCCAGTCTCTGCTATAAGTTTTTTCTTACCTAGATATTTTGCTAAAAGCGCTTCACCCATACAGTGGTTGAGTTTATGAGCTCCAGTATGATTTAAATCTTCACGTTTTAAATAAATCCTTGCTCCACCAACATACTCAGTAAGCCTTTTAGCATAATAAACTGGTGTTGGTCTTCCTTGATAATGTTTTCTTATATCACGCAATTCCATGATAAAATTATGTGAGTTTCCTATAGTAAGATAGGCTTGTTCTATTTTTTTAAACTGCTCTATTAGTTCTGGAGGCAAAAATGCTCCACCAAACTCTCCAAAATACCCTTCAGCATTTGGCTGTTCTTTTAGATATGGCTTCTTTATCATGCGTTACGTCCTTTAAAATATATTAGACTTCTTGCATAACCTCTTTATAGTTTTAGAGAACTTGGAAGCCTACTAAATTATAGATTAAGAAACTTAAATTATAAATTAAAACTATAAATTTAGTGGCTCTTTTCCTAGATATATTGACAAAATTTCACAAACTTGATTATACTCTTGTTCAATATCCATTTGAATCTTAAATAACTCGTCTTTAAGTCTAACTTTTTCCTCTTTTTTTAACTCCCAATTCTCTAACTCTTTATTAGTATTATTCAATATATTTGTTTGAGTACGAGATCGTATCTCTACTTGCTTAAAAGCATCAAGGAGATCTCTTTTTGAAAATTCTAATCTATTTATATCTAAATTATTTATTGATTTTGTATTAGTTAAAAAATTGATTTCATCTTCTACTTTCTCTATAGC